>CAIPBM010000014.1 GCA_903863295.1 uncultured Verrucomicrobiota bacterium
TGAACATGAACCGCTTCAAGAAGTGCAAGCCCGACGTCCTCATCATGCATCCCGGCCCCATCAACCGCGGCGTCGAAATCGCCAGCGAACTCGCCGACGGCCCCAACTCCACCGTCCTCGACCAGGTGCAAAACGGCCTCGCCGTCCGCATGGCCGTCCTCCATCTCCTCGGCGGATCCCAGTCGAAATAGAATCTCCGCGGTAGCCGTCGGACCTACGGTCGGCAGTGAATATCGCGGAAGTCTTCCTTGGTAGCCGTCGGCCCACTTCCTTACTCTGAGAGTTGATTTATTGTATCGTTAAGTGTCTTGCTATCAATCGTAAACTGCCAGAATTCGCGCTAACTCCGCACTACTTGGTTAGTCGCATTTCGGGGCGCAGTGGTCGCAAATCTGGTCGCATTGATGGGGTTCTGCTGATTGGTGGCGGCGTAGCAGCCGTAATGGTAGTGCGGATCAACGGAGCCCGTTAGTTATGATAGATGCCGCAGGGATGCTGCCACGCGTGGCGAACTCGGTTCCAATAGAAACCAAGCTCGGCCAAGGTGCGGGTGACGGTCACGGGTTGCTTGTCTTCAAACTCAATCCAGACCCATTGACCGACAATCTCCGCCGCTTCATGGAACGCTGGGGCATCGCTTTTAAGCAACGCCAATAACTTCGCAGTATTGAGCGAGCGGTTCGCGCGGCGGCGGTTGAAATCAATCCGCCTTGGGTTTTCAGTGCTCAACGGTTCGGGACGGCTCAAGAGCTCTGATTTTGTTTTCTTGTTTGTATTTGTTTTCATGGTCTTTTTTTTAGTGCTCTCTCGGTTCGGTTTCGGTCTTTCGCCCTTCACGAAAAAGACCGCGCAGCAGGGCGGCGCGTGGGAGTAGTCTTCAGAGGGCACCACGCTCGGGCCCCCATAGCGGAGCGGTCAAGTGAGGGCGAAAACCGCAAACCCGATGAGAGCGAAAACGACCTGAAAACACGCTCAAGGTGCAGCGCACCTTAATTGCCTGTCTTCAAATGAAACGGCAACAGAACGAAATGGAGCATCCGCGTAGTCTGCGGAGCGGGAGCGCAATGGAGTGGATTGCAGATTCCTGTTTGGAGTCAGGCACCTTCACACGGGGGGCCTGGCGCGGTCTTGCTTAGTCAGCTTTCCGAAGCAAGACGGCACAATGGCGGGGGGGCTGCGCTGGCGTTGCGGGGAAACTGGCCCCACGCGACGTTAAGCTAATCGCGGATAATTTTTGCAATGCCGCACGCCCGTCATCTTCCAATGATCGGCTAGCACGGAGCCGGGCCAGACCGTAACCCGCGCCATACCGGGAAGTCTCACCGCCAAGACGGTGTATGATTCCGCCGGACGTGAGACGAGCGAAGAACTCGACGGAGCCAGTAGCTCCGTGACGCGCCATTATAATTTTAACTATTACACCAGCGGCGCAGACCAGGGGCTGCTCCAATCGGTCGTTGATCCCCGCGGGTTCACCACGACGACGACCTATGATGATTGGCTGCGGCCTTCCACCGTCAATTACACGTCCGGGACGGCCACAGCCCAGCAGCAACAAAACACGACCTACGGGTATGATAATCGCGGCATGGTCAGTTCCATCATTCAGAGCTATGCTACGGCCACGACGGGCCCGAGCACGCAAGTTCTCCGCAGCTTTGATGCCTATGGCCAGCTCAACGCGGAAACCGTCTATCTCAATGCCAATGGCATGACCAGTTTCGGCTCCGGCAACATCGTGAGCCAATGGTCGCAGTCATGGGACACTGCGGGCCGTCGCTCCGCTCTCAATTCGCAATTGACGCCGGAAGGCTCTGGGACGGGCACCTATGCTTATCAATATAATGCCCTTGGCTTGCTTACTCAGGTGGGCATTGACGGTGCGACCTTCTCTTATTCCTATGGTGATAACGGCTTGCTCCAGCAACGCAGTTCGCCCCGTCTCACGACGACCATTAATCAGCGGGACAACCGGGGCCGGATTCAGGGAGAAACCACGGTTGGCCTGGGCCAGACCCTGCTTGCCGAAACCCTGACCTGGCGCAACGACGAGCGTCTCGATACGTACACCGACACGGGCATTCTGGTTAACGCGGAGAGTCGCCACTACGGTTACAGCGTCCGGGGCCAGTTGACCACTGAGCCTTACGTGCTGCATAACTCAACGCCCCCGGCTTATTTGGCCAATGGCCAGCAATCAGCGCTTTATTTGTTCGATCAGCCGACGCCCGCCAGCCTTGGTATCGAAGGCGGGCTGGGCGTTCGCACCCAGCAACTCGTCAACAGCAACACCGGCTATCTGGTCAATGCCCAGAATAATTTCATGCAGGCTACCCAGGACAAAAGTGCAGCGGGCACTGGCCTCGTGTTCACGATCAACTTCCAGTACGATGTAGCAGGCAATGTCACGAACCGGGCAATTGCGGGCGGGCAGATGCAAACGCTGACGTGGGATGCCTACAATCGGTTGGTGAGCGTGTCCCTGCGCGACTCCTCCAACAACGGTTCCAACTGGACGACGGTTTACGACGGACTGGGGCGGCGGGTGCAGACCAGTTACCAGGCGGTGACGAACAATTCCCCGAGCGGAACGGCGGCGAACCTGACTTATTTCTATGATCCGCAGGTTGAGTTCCTGGAATTGGGAATCATGAAGGGTACAAGACAATGGAAAGTCTATGGGCCCGACCGGGACGGCGTTTACGGCGGCTTGCAGGGCTGCGGCGGTCTGGACGGCTATGTCGATGAGACCAGCGGTAGCCTCGTCGGCTCGATCAATAATTTCTTTGGTGATTCCGTGGGGCAGAACAGCGCGACGACGGCGGGTGGTTTTGGGGCTTCCCTCGGCGGCTACGGAGTCTTGCCCGGCTCCGCGTTGCCCAATATCACTCCCACCTGGCGCGGCCGTTACCTCGACTGGACACAGCTCTGCGACATGGGCGCTCGCTACTACGATCCCGCCTCCGGACGGTTCCTCTCCGCTGATCCCCTGGGGCATGACGCCAGCCTGTCATTGTACGACTACTGCAAGGGTGATCCCGTCAATGGCTTTGACCCCGATGGGCGGGTGGGAAAGCAGGCTATAAACACGCTCATGAACGCCTGGGCTCAGGCGGATACCGACCAATCGGCGACTTTCCAATCCTTGCTTGATCCGAATACGCGAGGGTTGACCTCTGAAACCATGCTTTTGAGTAGTGCCCGTACGGGATCAAACATGGCCTTTCAAACGGCGAATTCCCTGAGTTCGTTAACTGATCCGACGGGCTTTTCCAACTGGACCTATCAATCGGTCGGGGCCTACCAAAATCAGGTCTACAACGAAGTGGCGAGCAGCCAGGGGGTTAATTTTAATTCCGCAGCGGGGCGCACGGCAAACCTCTACACAGCTTCAGCCATTGAGGGTGGAACGTTGCCTTTCGGCGGTGCGGATGTTAAAGCTGTTGAGGAGGTCTTGCCTTCCGCCGCAGAAGCTACAGGGTCAGTTAGGGCTGGTGAACTAACGACTTATGCAAGTGCGGATGGTCGGAGTGTAATTGGGGATAACTTGTCCGCACATGAGTTGTGGCAACACGCAAATCTAAACGAGATGGGACTAGCTACGACCCGCCTTTCTACTCCGGCTTCGCAGATGAATCCCGTGATAATCTTGGATGCAGACACTCATGCGGCGGTGAATGCCGCGCAAAGTGCTTTCGATGCGAGAGCAATGACGCCGGTTCAAAACATCACCGTCAATGCACAAATACTCCGCGATCTAAAAGCCGCACCTCAAGAGGTCATTGATGCAGCAGAACGAGCAGCCCTTAACCATGCTGGCGACTACGGATATTAGGTATGGACGCAACTACCCTTAAAAATCAACTTCTTCAGGCCAAGCAGAATGAGCGCGATTTTTTTGTGAAAGCAAAATCAATCATCGACACACTGAAGGAAGATGGGGCTGGCTTAGAATCTGTTACCGTTATTCTAAAGTTTATCGAGGAAAATCCAGCTTTTGATTTCGGTGCACCTGGCCCGCTAGCACACTACATAGAAAAATTTTATCGCCATGGTTACGAGGCAGAATTACTCGCTTCACTCGTGCGGCGGCCAACTGTTCCGACGGTCTCATTACTCAATCGACTTATTAATGGAACCAAACAAGAAGAGGAGCGAGAACGCTATATCGGAGCGCTGCGTCAGGTTGAAACTCATTTGCTGTCAGACACTGAAATAAAACGTCTAGTGGCGCATTATATGGAAATACATTCCTCATGAAGAGCAATTTTTATGGTAAAGAGTACTCACGTTTACCAGATCGATGTTCAGGATCTTCAAAATTATTAAGTCGAGCCGCATGGCTTACTGACTGTTTCGTAAATCGCATCGCCGGTAAAAATTCAACCCGAAATCATTCCATGAATTTGAACTTCCACCAACGCTTTGCCATTTTCGTGGGAATGGTCGTTTTCGCCGGAACTCCCGTCTTCGCAGGAGCGATCAATGACCCGGTGATCACGGTCAATGGAACCTCCGCCTTGCAGCAAACCCTGAGCGTCTCAATTACGCTCACGGGTGCACCAAGCGGAACGACCATCAATTACACTACGGACGGCAGCATTCCCTCTATGTCGAGTCCCAGCATCACTTCGGGAGGAAGCCTGCTCATCGCCCAAAATGCCACGCTCCAGGTGGAGGCCTTCCAGAACGCCACCACCACGAGCAACATCGTTACGGAGCAATTTGCCGTGGCCGGGATGGTCTCGGCAGGAACAGCCCATACCCTGATCCTGAAAAATGACGGCACCGTTTGGGCGACGGGTGATAATTCGGCGGGTGAACTCGGCACTGGCAATACCGCGGCGACGAGCACTCCCGTTCAGGTCAAGGTCAATGCTTCCAGTTTCCTGACCGGAATCGTGACCATTGCCGCCGACAACAACGAAAGTTTTGCGGTCGATAGCAAGGGCAATGTGTGGGCCTGGGGCCTAAACACCAATGGGCAACTTGGCATCGGCACCACCAGTAACGCGGTGTATGCCAGTCAGGTCGGCTCCTTAACCAACATCGTGGCTGTCGCTTCCTCACAAAACCATACCCTTGCGGTCAGAGCCGATGGCTCGGTCTGGGGCTGGGGAGCAAACAGCAACGGTCAGGTTGGCAATGGTAGCGCGAGCACCTGGGTGACGACGCCCGTGAAGGTCCAGGCACCTTCGGGACAATCTGGTTTTCTGTCGGGCATAGTCGCGGTGGCGGCGGGAGCCAGCCATAGCTTGGCCCTCGATCAAAATGGAAATGTCTGGGCTTGGGGAAACAATGCAGCGGGGCAACTTGGCAATGCGACGCAAACTTCTCGGCTATTACCGGTTCAGGTGCAAAATAGCGGAACAGCTTTGACGAATGTGGTGGCCATTGCAGCCGGAACTTCTAACAGCTATGCCCAGAGAAGCGACACCACGGTCTGGGCGTGGGGTAACAATACTATGGGTGAATTAGGCAATGGAACCGTCAGCGCAACGGCGGTTACGGCCAATCTGAGTGCCGCCGCAGTCAATGGATTAAGCGGCACGATGGTCGCGGTTTCCAACCAATCGACCCTCGATTCGAGCGGAACCTTATGGACGTGGGGAGACAACAACACAGCAAAGCTGGGGATCGGATTTACAGGTTACTATGCCACGCTGCCGCTAGCCGTAAACCTATCGAGTCAAGCCACGCCGATTCTGACCGCAACAGCGGGCAACGGTCAAACCGTGACGGATGGAACCTTCAGCACGCCTCTGACGATCAAGGCAACCAATGGAGGCACGGCGGTATCGGGAGCGTGGGTCAATTTGATTGTTAATCCTACGGGTGGTGCGCTCGGTTTATCCAGTGGCGCAACCCAGCTTAGTCCCATCATCGGGGGAATAACCAATTCGAGCGGCCAGATTTCTTTTTATCTCGCTGCCGCCCCGAATGGTTCAGGCACAGTTCCGCTCACGAGTACCAGTGGAGGATCGCAATTGTCGGCGTTATCGGTGATCGAACAGACCATCAGTACACCGACCCTCCCACAGTGGGCCATTTTCGCGTTGACGCTGTTCCTCATTTTTGTGGCATCGCGGCATGTGAAGCGGCAGGAAAGTAAAATGGTGCCTTAATCCCTCCGAGAGCAATCACGAAAAGCCATTTTAGCGTTTTGATTGGCCTAGAATATTCGGAGCCAAGCCAATTTGAATTTTCAATGTTTTGACAGGTAGAATTGCTTTTCATTGGCTCGCTGCTGTTTTTTTAATCTGCGCTGCGAGCGCGGCGCGACAGATAACTGATGTTCAACGTCTTGAGGATCAACACTGTTAGCCTCTTCATAACCAAGATAGCAACGCGACAGCTACATTCTTCTTTTCATATGTAAAATGGAGAAATTGCTAAGAACAGTCTCTTACTATTTAGACGGCGTGCTTTTTAAATTCCTAAAGGTGCAACTTTTGAATGACTGGCTCATTCGTCATTTACCCAAATCCTAAATAGATTTAATTCTCCTGATGTTTTGCGGACCGACTCCGCAACGCATTCAAAAATTCAATAATACAGAAATTTAGGAGATTCTATGCCTCGCAATAAAATTAAAAACCCAACGAGCATTTTTCAACCCGGCGCTGTTCTTCATCACCGCAAATCCAAAAATTCCCAGGCCCATCCCCCGGTCAGTCCGCTAAATCCGATTACCCACCGCAACACCAGCTTCCAGCCGTTGCCCCGGCCCATCGGCTTGCCTCCCTATCGGTACGATCTCGCCAGCCACTTCCCCACCATTCACAGCAACATCACGGATGAAAAGAAACTGGTGTTTCATGTTCTGGGCGACTCGGGCGGTGTCAAGGATGGCGAATTTCAAAACAACGTCGCTGAACAAATGATCGGCCAGCTTTCCGCGGACGGAAAGACCGGCCCTCAATTTGTTACCACCTGGGCGATGTCGTCTACTTCACCGGCATGCACGACGAATATTACGCTCAATTCTACGAGCCTTATGCCCACTACAACCCTCCCATTTTTGCCATCCCCGGCAATCACGATGGCGAAGTCGATGATCCAGACTCACAGACCTCTCTTGACGGTTGGGTGGACTACTTCATGCAGGCCACCCCTGATGTCGATCCCATCTCCAAGGATGCGCCGCGTGTTGAATTAAACCTCCCCAACGTCTACTGGACGCTCGTTACACCGTTCGCCACCATTGTGGGACTTTATACCAACGTTCCGGAACATGGTTCCATCGATTCGGTACAACAACAGTGGCTCACCAACGAATTTGCCGAAGCGCCGAAGGACCGTGCCCTCATCTTCGCCCTGCACCACCCTATCTACTCCTTCGATGTCTTCCACAGTGGCAGCACCAAAATGGCCGACGTCCTGGAAAACGCCATCCGTGATACAGGTCGAGTCCCCAATCCTGTTCTCTCCGGTCATGTACACGACTACCAGCGCATCGAGCAAAAAATTGCACCGGAAAGCCCCACTCCGTTCATTGTCTGCGGCAACGGCGGCTACCACAACCTGCACAAGATTCATTCTAAGAAGGGCGACGTCGCTCCCGACAGCAAGGCTGTACTTCAATACGGCCAGGATCAAGCGTGGGGATTTCTTACCCTCACCATCGATAAAGACACAATCAGCGGCGAAACCATTGAGATCGATAAGACCGGAAAAATCACGAAGGGCGACTCATTCGAAAACTACACCGCCAAACCGATCATCCTGAACGATCCCAAGTCCGTACCCACGCTCTAGGCGAACCATCACCTCGTAACGGTGCCCCCCTCTTTCTTTGAGAGGGGGCAATGCGCCGTGAGGGACTAGTCTAAGCCCCTAAGCATCACTTCAGAGAAGCCCCGTGCGCGGCAACTTCTCCCCACAGCGAGGGGCGACGCAAAATTGCACTGCCGACGCTTAACTTTCTCCGTTTGGGGCCGACTATTCATAACAGACAAGGCTTTGCTTTTTGAATGGTCACCTGTGGTGAGGTTTAAACTTACTGAGTATGAAGACGATGAATGCCGTAAAAATTTGGATTAAAAAGCATCCCCTATTGGTGACGCTCCTCATCCTGACCGCTGTTGTCCTTATCGTTCGGGTGGCTTGGCCGCAGCACAAAGAAAGCGACCCGTATCAAATGTATCGGTACCAGGCTCCCTGGCCTGTCGGGTGGCGGATTCTCTGCCTGTCTCTGAGCATGCTCCTTGGCTTCGCCATTGGCGCGTTCTTCAGTCCGTTGCTACACGCCTTTCGCAAGATGATCTTTATCGGCGTGGCGGTGATCGTGCTGTTATTTGCGACGTTTGGGCCTTACCCACTCGCGGATAGCGTCAACGGCGTCGCTTCCATCATTTTATTTTTCATCGCCTTCGCCTTCGGCATTAATCTCGGCGTCAAGGCATTAAAGGCAGTGCGAAGAAAACGCCCCACCAGCTTCGGATCGGCCAAATGGGCTACTTACGAATATCTGATGGAGGCGGCCCTCTTCAAAGGAAAAGGCTATTTGCTGGGCAATTTGGACGACCCCGCACATGCGGAAGCTCTGCATTACGAGGGACAGAGACATTTGCTGACCGTCGCGCCGTGTCAGTAGGTCGGGTGACTTGGCGGATAGATAAGCTTTCGCCATCGTCCGGTTAAGCTGTGGCTGCGCCACCGCCAGATTGCGGGCGGCAAGCAACTGGATCGCGGTCGCCCGATCTGACGTGCCAAGGCTTTCGGATTGGCGGGTGATTCTGTCTCTCGAATAATAATTGCCGCCTGCGCGGCGGAACATTCTGTATTTTTCTGTCATGGTCGTTATCTCCGTACCTAAGAGCATGGAGGATCGGGCATGCGTCCGTTAGCGGGTTCCGGCAGAGGTTCGGACGGGTAGTGCCGAATTCTGCCAGAGTCACTAAAGCGGTCGCAAATTTGGTCGCATTCGCGACCAAAACGACGTTACGTGGAGCAGTTCCCTTTGATCTTCACTGACTTATCAAAAGGCTCCAGTGGTAGCCGTCGCACTCCGTGCGGGGGCCGCGTCAGCGACACCATGAAAAATCCGTCATCCTGAGCGAAACGCAGCAAAGTCGAATGTATCTCTATCCCCGTTGGCCCGGACAACTCGTTGTCCGGGTGCGCTCCGCGCACAGGAAGCGATGCCACCCTACGTGGTAGCCGCCGTAATGAGTACGGCGGGCCGCGTCAGCGACACTATGAAAAATCAGTCATCCTGAGCGGGGCGGAGCGGAGTCGAACGAACCTCTAACTATTTTACTCAGGGGTAGTCGCACCAGCAATCATCTCACCCATGAGAATTGGCTCCCTACCGGTTCAACACCAACAAGACCACCCCACTCACCGCCAGGATCGCCCCGGCCATGGCGCGAAGTCCCGGTCGAATCCCCTCAAAGAAAAAAGCGATGACCATCACGACCAGCGGCGTGGTCGCCACAATCGGAAGCACGATCGCACTCGGGGTCGACTTCAATGCCCACAGATAGCAGCTCACGCCGATCGTCGCCCCCGCCAGCGCATTGCCCAGCGTCCACGGCCAGCCCCGCCGCCAATCGGGGCGCGGTGCCACCTCGCCGGGACTGTGCCACTGCCGGGTTAAGTGCCGGATCAGCAAAAGTACGCAAATGCTCACCGCCCCGCCCCAGAGCCGCTGATATGCCGCCGTGATTCCATCGAGATGAAATCCCATTACGTCCGCCCGCTGAAAAGCATAGCGGCTGATCACCGCCCCCCACGCCTGCCCTGCCGCCGCGACTACGCCAAAGATCGTCCCCGCGACTCGATGCCCTGCCGGAATATCGGATCCGTGCTCAGGGGCCATCGCCAGGGCCACGCCCACCAAAATCATCGCTGAGCACGCCATCTGGATCAGACTCATCCCTGTCCCCAACCAGACCCATTCCGTGATCGCGGCAATCGGCGCGGCCAGACACTGCGTCAACAGGATCGTCAATGCCGCGCCAATCCGCGGATAGGCCTCAAATAACGCCCAGTCGCCAAAACCAAAGCCAATAACCCCGCTCAGAAAAAGAATGCCAAACACCGAAAGGTTAAGCCCCTGCCCCAGCGTGTGAGCCCACAGTCCCAGGCAGACCAAGGCGATGACCTGCCGCGACAAATTCGCCCGCTGCGATCCCAGATAAACCGCTGATCGCCGGCCAAAAATCGCGGACAGTGCAAAGAAAAACGAGGTAAGTAACGCGGCAATCATGGAAAAGTCGAATCGTTAATCAACGCCGCCTCACCACGATTGTCGAGGGCTCAATTCAAGTGTGTCTTGCCTCTCCTGTAGCGGCGGTCTATGACCGTCGCCGGATCGGCAATCCGCTTTCTCGTCATCGACCGTTACAGCCTAGCCCTAAACCGCCTTCACCCATCGCGCCCGGTACGTCGCCCGCCCCTCCGCATCAAAGGTCTGCTGAAAATCGGTCTTCGGATCGTTCGACCAATCCCATTCCGGTTCGCGCCGCAATACCGCCGCGTCGGTCACCGCCTGCTGCGCCGTCTCAAAATAATGGGCATGATCGGTCGTAAACCGAAGCTCCCCGCCCGGCTTAAGCACCACCGCCAGATCGCGAACAAACTCCGGCTGCATCAGGCGGCGCGGCCAATGCCGCCGCTTCGGCCAGGGATCGGGAAACATGATATGCGCAATCGAAACGCTGCCCGGTGGTAAGAGATACCGCACGGTATAGCCAAATTCGAGCCGAAGAACCCGGACATTCCCCAGCTTGAACCGCGTGGCCCGTTTCTCAATCTTCCGCACCCGCCCCAGGAGCCGTTCCACCGCAAGCAGATTGATCTGGGGATGTTGCTTCGCATAGGCCAGCGCAAAACCGCCATCGCCCGCACCGAGATCGAGCTCCACCGGATTTTGGTTGCCGAAGAGCGCAGGCCAATCGAATCGTTGGCAGATATCGGAGAGAATAACGGAGGGGCTGGGATCCATGGGAAGAGTCGCTTCCTGCGCACGTCGTGCGCCCGGGCAATAAGCAGCCCGGGCTACCGATTATTCGACGGGCGGCTCCGACAGCCAGTGCATGATACCCTTCTGGGCATGCAGCCGGTTTTCAGCCTGGTCAAAAATATCCTGGGCGCGCTCCTCGAGAAGCTTCTCGCTGATTTCCTGGTCGCGATACGCCGGCAGGCAATGAAGCACCAGCACATGCTTCTTCGCCAGGGCGAGCAGGTCGTGATTGATCTGGTACCCTTGGAACGTGGCCAACCGCTGCGCCTTCTCCGCTTCCATGCCCATCGAAACCCAGACGTCCGTGTAAAGCACATCCGCATCGCGGGCTGCTTCTTTCACGTCGTGGGTCTGTGTGACATAGCTATTCGTCACCGGGCTCAGGTATCCCTCCGGCCCCGCCAGAACGAGATTGAATTTCAGAATCTCCGCGGCGTAGACCCAGGAGCGGGCGACGTTACAGGCACAGTCGCCAATGAAGACGACCTTCCGTCCCGCAATCGGCCCTAGCTTCTCTTCAATCGTTAAAATATCCGCCAATATCTGGCACGGATGCTCATCATCGGTCAGCGCATTGACGGTCGGAATCCGCGAGAACTCCGCAAAGGTCTCCACATCACTCTGGGCAAAAGTCCGGATGATCGCGCCATGCACCATCCGTCCCAAAACCCGGGCCGTGTCCTTGATCGGTTCCCCACGACCCAGCTGCAAATCATTGCCATTGAGGAAAAGCGCATTGCCGCCCAGTTCACGAATCCCCACTTCAAAGGAGACCCGTGTCCGCGTGGAAGACTTGGTGAAGATCAGCGCCCAGGTCTGCCCGGCCAACGGACGCCAGGAGATTGATTCCCGCTCCGCCTTGTAGCGGGCCGCCAGGCTCAGGATTTCGCGGACGGCTTTCTCCTCAAAATTCTTGAGGCCGAGAAAATGACGAAGGGGTGAGCTCATGGTCGGAAACCTGTTATTTGTGCGATGCGGCGATTTCCGTGCCAATTCCGGCATCGGTGAAAAGTTCGAGCAACAAAGCGTGGGGTTGCTTGCCATCAAGAAAATGGCCCTTGGCGACGCCGCTGGCCAGCGCCTCGAGCGCGGAATCGACCTTCGGGATCATCCCGCCATCAATCACGCCCTCTTCCTTAAGGTGCTCGATTTGTGCCGGAGTCAGCGTGGAGATGAGCGAATTTTCGTCCCGAGGATCACGCCGCACGCCGTTCACGTCCGAGAGATAAATGATTTTGTGGGCCTTCAGCGCCTGCGCGATTTTCGCCGCCGCAATGTCGGCATTGATGTTGTAGGCCTGCCCATCCACACCCAGCGCGAGCGGTGAGATCACAGGGACAATCTCCGCATCAATCATCTGCTGCACCTGCGTGATATTCACCTGCGTGATGTCCCCAACGAACCCAAGATCGATCTTCGTTCCCGCACCATCAACATGCGGCGCGGCTTTCTCCGCCGTTAACACCGATTTCCCCGAAAGCACCTGCGCCTTGCCTCCCAGTTCAACGAGCTTTGTCGCGAGCGACGGCCCGATCACTTCATTCAGCACGCGATCAATGATCGTGATCGACGCCGCATCGGTGACGCGCAAACCGTGGACAAATTGAGCCGTGAGGTTTTCCTTCCGCATCGCTGCGGTGATGGCCTTTCCGCCGCCATGGACGACCACGGGATTAATTCCCACTGCCTCCAGGAAAACGACATCGCGCAAAACGCTCTCGACCAGGTCGGGGTTTTCCATCGCCGCGCCGCCATACTTGATGACGACGGTGCGTCCACGGAATTGTTGGAAATAGGGCAGCGCTTCAAGGAGCGCATCCGCCTTGGTGCTTCTCATAAAATTATTCGCCCTTGTTGATGCGGACGTATTCTTCCGTGAGATCGGTGGTCAGGATGCTGTACTCGCCCGAGCCCACATGAAGATGAATGGTGAGGGTAAAGATAGGCTTGGCCGCGATTTTTTTCAACTTGGCCATCGGCGTTTTGCTCGGTTGGCCGTTCACCACCGCGAGCACGCCGTCATAATAAATTTCCACCATCTCCTCGCGCACCCGCGCACCGCAATAACCCAGGGCCGTCATGATCCGGCCCCAGTTCGGGTCGCCGCCGGTCCACGAGGTCTTGACCAGTTCCGACTTCGCAATCGCCCGCGCCGCCAGCTTGGCATCCTGCACACTCGCCGCGCCTTTGACCACCACATCGACCACACGCGTGATCCCCTCGCCGTCCTCCACAATCATGCGGGCCAATTTACGCATGACATGCGTCAGCGTCTTTTTGAACAGCGCGAATTGAGGATGATAACTTTTCAGCAAGTTGGTGTCGGAGAGCCCATTGGCCAGGACAATCACGGTATCATTGGTGGAGGTATCGCCATCCACGGAAATCCGGTTAAACGAGTGCTCCACCGCCTCGTCCACGCAGGACTGGAGCGTCGGTTTGTCAATGCACGCATCCGTCGTAATGAAGCAAAGCATCGTCGCCATGTTGGGATGAATCATCCCCGCACCCTTCGCCATGCCGCCGATCGTTACTTTCCGGCCATTGACCTTGATCCGCATCGCAAATTCCTTGCGGCGCGTGTCGCTCGTCATGATCGCCTTCGCTGCTTCCGTACCATTTTCCAGACTGAGCTTTGTTGCGGCTTTTTCAATGCCCTTGCGCACCTGCGGCATCGGCAGGCGTGTCCCAATCCGTCCGGTGGAGCAGACCAACCATTCGCGTGGCTTCGAGTTAAATTCCTTCGCCACGTGATCCAGCATCGACTTGGCGTCGGCAATTCCGCCCACGCCGGTGCAGGCATTTGCGCAACCAGCATTGACAACGACGCCGCGAATCTTGCCGTTACGTGCGTGTTGCATCGAAACCTTGACCGGAGCCGCCTTGACCAGATTAGTCGTAAACGTCGCCGCGACTTCGCCCGGCACATCCGAAACAATCAGGGCGAGGTCCTTTTCCCGCGCCGGTTTAATTCCACAGGCAATCCCCGCAGCGCGAAAGCCGAGAGCCGACGTGACACCACCACCTTTGATGATTTTGGGTTCCATGGTGACTTACTCCAGGCCGAGTGTTTCTTTCAGGCCACACGCCAGATTGGCTGCCTGTATCGCTTGGGAAGCATTGCCTTTGCCAAGATTATCGATGGACGAGAAAAGAAGGAGCCGGTTCGTCCGGGCATCGAGCCGGGCCGCAATCTGAATACGGTTCGAGTTCGCCACCTGCCGCGCTTCTGGCAGCCGGGGGGCCTGAAGCAATTCCACAAACGGCTCCTCCCCGTAGGCCTTCTTCAGGACGTCGTTCAACTCCGCTTCCGTCTTCGATTGCGTCAGCGTCGCGGTAATCGTCGAGAGCATGCCCCGGTGAATCGGTATAAGGTGTGGTGTAAAGGTCACGGTGATTTTCTCTCCGGCGGCCAGCGAAAGTTCCTGCTCGATTTCGCCCAAGTGCCGATGCTTCGGGACGCCGTAGGCGTACATATTGTCGTTCACTTCTCCAAAAAGCAACCGGAGTTCCACCTTTCGTCCTGCACCCGAAACCCCCGACAATGAACTAATCACAATCGAATCGGTCTTGAGCAAGCCCGCCTTCAAAAACGGAGCCAGTGGCAAAATAATACTGGTCGGAAAACAGCCCGGCGCAGCAATCAGTTTCGTCGTCTTCAAGCGCTCCCGGTGAATTTCCGGGATGCCATAAACCGCTTCCTTCAGCAGTTGGGGCGCGGGATGCTCGTGATCGTAAAACTCGCGGTAGATGGCGGGATCGGTCGTCCGGAAATCAGCACTCAAATCAACCACGGTCTTCCCCGCTTCCCTCAAGGCAACCGCGTAAGGCGCGGCCGTTCCGTGTGGCACAGCCAAAAAGAAAAGATCGGCTTGAGCCGCCAGATTGGCATCAGCAGCGCTATCGATAAATTTCAGTTCGCCCAAATCACGCGGGAGTCCATGAACCGATTTGGAAAGCGGTTCGCCCGCGTTTTGCCGGGATGTAACCACGGCAATCCGGAAGACGGGATGCCGCGCCAGATACGAGAGCAGCTCCTGCCCGGAGTAACCGGTGGCGCCAATGACCGCAGTGCGTACGGATTGCAACGGTGGCCTTTCTTCGCCGGTTCTCGCCCAAGCGGGAACCGGGAAAATCTTAGCGTTTGGAGAACTGGAAGCGCTTGCGGGCACCGGGTTGTCCGGGCTTCTTGCGTTCTTTTTGACGGGGATCGCGGCGAAGCAAACCCGGCTTCTTCAGCGTCGTCCGCAAAGCGGGGTCGACCTGGATCAAAGCGCGGGCCAAGGCAAGGCTCAAGGCACCGGCCTGGCCAACTAGGCCACCACCGTGCGTCTTCGCCTTCACATCAAACTTCTTCAATGAATCGACCGTCTGCAGCGGCTGCAGTGCGAGGGTCTTCATCGCCGGAGTCGTGAAATAATCTTCAAAATCGCGTCCGTTGACCTCGACCTTGCCGAGACCGGGAACGAGTTGAATCCGGGCAACCGCAGTTTTGCGGCGGCCGGTGGCGACGATAACATTTTTAACAGGGGTGACCATGGTATGAATTCTTATTTGAGCTTGAGAGGGGCGGGAGCCTGGGCTTCATGCGGATGCTTGGAGCCCTTGTAAACGTGCAGCTTGCCCAAAATGGTACGACCGAGGCGGTTGTGAGGAATCATGCCCTTGACCGCGCCTTCGATGATCAATTCAGGATGACGTCCACGGCGGGACTTGGCTGTCTCAGAGTGGTGACCACCGATGTAGCCGGAGTAGCTCATGTACTCCTTCTGGATTTCCTTCTTGCCGGTAAAGACCGCTTTTTCGGCGTTAATGACAATGACATGATCGCCGGTATCGACGTGAGTGGTAAAGATGGCCTTGTGTTTACCGCGGAGCAGGACAGCGGCTTTTTCAGCCACACGACCCACGACTTGATTGTCGGCGTCGATAATGTACCACTTGCGTTCAACTTGCTCGGCTTTGGCGCTAAAAGTTTTCATCGGGAGTCGGGAATTAAGCCACGCCAAGCGAGGAGTGTCAAAAGATTTTATACTTATTTTTAACAAACCCTATAAAGGCAGTTTATGACCGCCGTTGCTTTTTTATGGTAGCCGTCGATGTCCCCATCGGCGGACGTCCCCGGTAGCCGTCGCTCCGCGCGACGGGGCGCGACAGCGACTCTATAAAATCCGTCATCCTAAGCGAAGCGCAGCGTAGTCGATGGATCTCTAACTATATTTGCCTTCCTGCCTCCCTCGTTCCCAAGTTGCACTTGGGAACGCCCCTGTGCCCCACGAAACTATATTTCGTGCAGCCCGTCGCAAGCTCCAGCGGAAGGAAGGCATCCGCCGCTAGGGACAGCGGCGGCTACCTCTGAGGTCTACCCGCAAGCTACAAGAAAAGGCGCGATTAAAATGAACCTCGTAACCATCCTCACTTCGGCAACGCATCATGCTCCGGCATCGGCCCCGTCTGCACATCGCTTGCGGCTTGCCCGGAACCGATGAACTTCTGGCAATTCCAGAAATCCCACGACTTGTCAAAGTCCGGCACCGGCGGATCGTCAATCGGCGTCACACTGGCAAAATCCTTCACGATCTCCTCCGAGGGCGCACTCGCCGGATGACTCGGCCCGGACGAGTGACTCAGGAAAAGCGCCGAGTCATTCGGCGAGGCCGATTGCGCGTAATCAGACCAGAAATCAAATTGCGTAATCACGTTCGGCTTGCTCTCCACATAAACAAACGGATTGCGCGGCAGATAAAAACTCAGCGCGCTGGCCGTCTCCGGTGAGTCGGTAATAATGAGCGTCGCTCCCAGATCCCGTTGCATGCCCTGCACCGCATCGGCCAGGTTCCGCCACGAAATCTGCCGCTTGCTCGAGTTATAACTCGTGACGTTCTCCCCGCTCTGCGTCCGCTTGATCCGGTACCCATGCCCGTCCGATTTGTCCGCCAGATAAAACGGATTCAGCCCCGCCAGCGTCTGCACCGCCGCCAGCACCAGGACGATCCCGCAAATCCATTGCGCCCGCAGATTGACCTTCGTCAACCGTGTCGCATAACAACCCACCACCAAAACCAGCGGCAGAAAAAGCGCCGTCACCAATTCAAATCGGCCCTCATGAAAGAACGCCGCAAAGTTCTGCCAGATCAATCCCGGCAGAGCCAGGCAGACCAGCAGGCTGTAACGCGGATCGCTCCAGACCTGCTGCCCCAGCCGCCACAGCGTCCAGGCGAGCAACAGGAAAACCAGTGGGCAGAGATAAAAGATCTCCATCCAGATAAAGTGAAAGCCGTCATTGATGGAAAAGGGGTGACTCAAGGGCCATGCGTTAATAATCCGCGTATGCGCCAGCTCCTCCACCTGCGGCCCGCGCCACCACCAGACGATTGGCAACAAAAAGAGACTCGTGAAAATCACCGTGCTCCACAAAAACGCCTCGCGCAGCCGCGGACGCCGTTCCGGGCTCACCATGAAATAGAGCAGCAGCCCCGCCACCCACCAGGCGTTCGGCAAGGCCACCAAAAGCGCCAGCCCGCAACTCGTCCCGCCCATCAGCCACCACCAGATCTTGTCCCGCTCCACCGCCATGCAAAACGCCAGCATCGTCAGCGCCATCAGGCCGATACTCGCCGCCGCCTCCGTCATGAACGAGAGCTTCCAGGCAAACATCGGAGTCAGAATAAACAGCACCACCGTCCAGAACGCCGATCGCGCGTCAAACCAATGGCGCGCCAGGTAAAAGAGAATAAATCCGCTTGTGCAACAAATCACCGCCGCAGGCCAGCGCACGCCGAGCTCCGTATCGCCAAAAAAAGCCGTGCCGATCCGGATGAGGAAAGGAACGAACGGGCCCCGCTCCCAGTAGGAGGGACTTAAGTTGGTGCCGTGCCCCTGCCACCAGAGGTAGGCCTCCTGGCCGGAGAGCTCAAAGGTTTGACCAAACCAAAATCGAACCAGCAGCAAAGCCACTAGAAGAAAGATCGTTCTCTTGCGATAACCGGGGTGCAGCATAAGATCAAATGAACGGAGTCGGACGACAATGCGTCAAAGTACTACCATCCTCTAATCCGCTTCGGGATACAAATCCAGAAGATAACGCAGAACAAAAAATGAGGGATTGTCTTTACCCCCCACTTTCCCCTAAGTAAGCACCCTTCATGAAATCGCGTCACCTCCTCGGCCTCTTGGCTCTCAGCCTCGCACCTGCTTTCCTTTTCCAACCGGTCCGGGCCGATCTGCCCGATCCCGCCACCAAGGACAAGGTTCCTCCCATTGCCTTCGTGACCGCCGCCATCTGGAAGCAACTCGACTTTGCCGATTTCACCCTCATTGGCTCCCTCCGCTCCGACAAAACCAAGCAACATTACCCGATCATCCTCCGCACCCGGAAGCACGAGATGGTCTACGAGTTCAAGGACCAGCCCCTGCAAATCCGCATCCAGCTCGATCCCGGTTCCATCACCATCCAGAAGCGCACCTCTTCGACCGAGGCATGGGCCAACGTCAGCGCCGCCGAGATGCCGAAGCCGATTCTCGGCACCGACATCACCTATCAGGACCTCGGCATTAATTTCATTAATTGGGATGATATTCAGCCCTTGGGCACCGACTCGATCAAGACTCTCGATGCCTATGTCTTCGAAGCCAAGCCCGGCCCAACCGACAATTGCCCCTTCAGCTCCATCCGTTTCTGGGTCAGCAAACAATACTGGGCGTTCCTCCGCATTGACGGCATCAATGCCAAGGGCCAGACCGTCAAACGAGTCGAAGTCCAGAACGTCATGCAAATCGGCAAATACTACGTCTTCAAGGAAATGAAGGTCGCCAACATGGTTCCGGACAAAAACGACATCGCCGCCTCCACCCCCTTCATCGACCTCGATAGCGGCACCGAAGGCTCCGGCCTCAAGGATTAGCCCGTCTTCCTGGTAACCGTCGCACCCCGTGCGACGATGTCTCCCCTGCCGCCGGTAGCCGTTGCGCGCCGCGCAACGGAGCGCGTCAGCGCCTCCATAAAAATCCGTCATCCTGAGCCTGCCGAAGGATCTCTAACTATTTTGCCTCCGTGCGACGGGTCGCGTAAGCGACTCTTAAAAAAATCCGTCATCCTGAGCGAAGCGTAGCGAAGTCGATGGACCTCTAACTTTTTTTGCCTCCCTGCCTTTCCGTTTCCCTTTTTCCCAAACTCCATTTGGGAACACCCATGTTCCCAGCGAAATTCCATTTCCCGCTCTAACGTCCGCATTCCGCGCTAAACCCAAATCAGAGCGCCTTGATCAGCCGCTCATATTCCACGTGCGTTCCCACAAAAAACCAAATCATTTTCTCATCGTGCCCAACTCCGACTACCCGATAATTCAATCCCACACGTACTGACCAAATAGGCTGACGATCATGAATCTTTTTGTAGTGGAGACTCGGATGGAACGGATTGCTTAACCAGAGATGATAGCTCTTCTTCACCCGCGAGCGCACCTCAACAGGCAATTGCCCGTAGGCCTGACGGAAGGAATCCGTAATCTCAGAGGTCACGTTCCGGATCGAGAGAGATCGTTTTGCCCGATTTATATTCGGTGATCGCTATTTCCGCCAATTTGGACAACTGCGATTGAGAGCCCGCAAACAATTCATCCCATCGATTTTCGGATTTAATCTCCTCAAGAATAAGGGAAGCAAGGGCGTCCTGCTCAGCAGCGGGGAGTGCTTTCGCTTCGTTCAGGGCCTTTTCCAGCAACGCGGTCATTGTGAAAGGCTATCATTTTTTGTCTTATCCGCAATCCTTGCCCGCTGGTTTCATCAGAATCTGGCGAAGCACAACTTCTAATCATTGCCCCCGGCCCTCACTCTTGGCATAAGTGCCATGCCCCGTGGACGAACTTCCCCTCAGCATCCCCAACACCCCCGCCCCGCCCCCGGCGCCGATCGCTACCCTTCCGCCCGACCCCGACCTCAAGCGCCGCGTCGCCCTCGCCGCCGGGTTGGCCATTGTCTGGGGCGCGCTCACCCTCCTCGCCCAATTCACCGGCGCGCTCGACACCTTCGAGGAACCACTCCTTGATTGGCGCCAATCCCTTGCCACCTGCCCCACGCCGCCCAGCGACCAACTCGCCCTCGTCGCCATCGACTCCATCCCCGCCGACCGCCCCTGGCCCTGGTCGCGCCTCGACTACTCCCTCGTCCTGCGCAGCCTTATCGATTACCTCCCGCAAAGCGTCGTCTTTGAGATGAACCTCAATGATCGCGACACGGAACACGAATCCTACGACGACACGTTCTCGCACGTCATCCAGCGCGGCCCCAGGGTCGTCTTCGCCGCCACCCTCCTCACCCGGAAGGAATCGGCATCCCCCCCCGCCAAACTCGATCTTCTCACCTGGACCGGCAGCACCGAGCACGTTCCCCGCTACGGCTCGGCCATCTGGCCGCTCCAGACATTCGCCGGAAGCTCCCCTGTGGGCGTCAATAATCTCGAATCCGAGTCAGGCCAGCGCCTTCGCCGCCTCCCGCTCGTCTTTCTTCTTGATCACAAAATGATCCCCTCCCTCGTCCTGCAAGCTGCCGCGCAACTCCTTGGCGCCGATCTCACCACCTCGGAAGTCCAGTTGGGCCGCGCCATCTTCCTCAAGCGCACCGACGGCCGACTCCTCCGCACCATCCCCATTGATAACGAAGGCCGCCTCCGCATCCGCTACCATCCCGGCCCCACCGCCTCCTGGCAGGCCAGCTTCGATAACATCATGGTCTACGACGACCAGCTGCAGCACTGCCTCAAGCCGGAGCGCGATCTCCATGCCCTCGCCCGTCGCCAGGTCTGGATCGGCCGCACCGATTCGAACGAGCGGATCAATTTCAACACCGCCATCGGCCCCCTCAGCCGCACCGAAGTCCAACTCCAGGCCGAGCGCACCATCCTGGATCAGGATTACGTCCGCCCCCTTCCCCCCATGATCCTCGCGCTTCTTTATCTTCTCATCGCCATCGGCGGCGCCACCGCCGTCGTGCGCCTCGGGCGAGTCCCTGCCGTGGCCCTGCTCATCATCCTCGGCAGCTTTTGGTTTGAATCCGCCATCCTCGCCTTCCGCCTCTACAACGTCATCCTCCCCCTCCCCAGTTTCGGCCTCCTCCTCTTCGGCACCTACATCGTCGGCCTTCTCGCCTTCTACTGGGACCTCGCCCCCGAGGAAGACCCCCGCCAACTACCCCTCGGCCTTTAAGCGACCTCTGCAAAAATCCCGAAACTAGAATGTTGTCATCCTGAGCTTGTCGAAGGATCAGCCCCCGGAAAATATCCACGTTCTTTCACGACGTCCGATTTGCAAAATTTTTCCTCTATCTCACCTCTATTCGAACATCAGTTGAGAACGAGTTTGTCACCGGGCGCTGATCCTTCGACAAGCTCAGGATGACAGCTATTCTAAAATAATCGTTTTCGGAGAGGTATCTTTAATGTTTTTTTCTTGGAGCGGCGGTCGATGCCCCTCGTGCCTTCCTCAATTTCATCCTTTTTCCCGGCCCCACGATTTCGTAGGCTGGTCGTTCCATGAAATCGTCCTCCAAGAAATCCACCGCCAAGTCCCGTCCCTCGTTGCAACGCAAATGGTCCGCGACGCTGGTCGATGCTCCGGAACGGGCGCAGAGCCGCGCCATGCTCCACGCGGTCGGCTTTGAGCGGGGCGATTTCAAAAAGTCGCAGATCGGCATCGCTTCCACCTGGAGCCAGGTCACGCCCTGTAACATCCACATCGACAAGCTCGCCATCGCCGCGTCCGAGGGCGTGGCCAAGGCAGGGAGCAAGCCGCTCATTTTCAATACCATCACCATTTCCGACGGCATCTCCATGGGCACCCAGGGGATGAAATACTCGCTCGTTTCGCGCGAGGTGATCGCCGATTCAATCGAGACCGTGATGGGCTGCGAGATGCTCGACGGCCTCGTCGCCATCGGTGGCTGCGACAAGAACATGCCCGGCTGTCTCATCGCCATCGCCCGGCTCAACCGCCCCTCGGTCTTCGTCTATGGCGGCACGATTTTGCCCGGCTGTTTCCAGAAGCGCGATGTCGACATCGTTTCCGTGTTCGAGGCCGTGGGCGCCCACGCCGCCGGTAAAATGAGCGACGGCGATCTCGCGTCACTCGAGCAATGCGCCATTCCCGGCCCCGGCTCCTGCGGCGGCATGTACACCGCCAACACCATGGCCAGCGCCATCGAGGCGCTCGGCATGAGCCTGCCCAACAGCTCCGCACAAAACGCCATTTCCACCGCCAAGAAGGAAGATGCCCTCAACGCCGGTGCGGCCGTCCATCGCCTGCTGGAGCTCGGCATCCGTCCGCTCGACATCATGACCAAGAAGGCCTTCGAGAACGCGATCACCGTGGTCATCGCGCTCGGCGGCTCGACCAACGCCGTGCTCCACCTGCTCGCCATCGCGCATGCCGCCGGTGTGAAGCTGAACCTCGACGACTTCACCCGCATCGGCAAAAAAGTGCCCGTGCTCGCCGACCTCAAGCCGAGCGGCAAGTACGTGATGGCCGCGCTCGTCGGCATCGGCGGACTCACGCCGTTGATGAAGATGTTGCTCGACCAAGGGCTGCTCCATGGCGATTGCCTCACCGTCACCGGCAAGACCGTGGCGCAAAACCTGAAGGACGTGAAACCCTACCCGAAGGATCAGGACGTGATTCGCGGCTTCGACAACCCGATCAAGCCGAGCAGCCACCTCGTCATCATGTACGGCAACCTCGCCCCGCTCGGCGGCGTGGCCAAGATCTCCGGCAAGGAAGGTGAACGCTTTGAAGGCAAGGCCATCGTCTTCGATTCCGAGGAAGCGACCATGCAGGCCATCCTCGCGGGCAAGATCAAGAAGGGCCACGTGGTGGTCATCCGCTACGAAGGGCCCAAGGGCGGGCCCGGCATGCGCGAAATGCTCTCGCCCACCTCCGCCATCATGGGCCGCGGTCTCGGCAAGGACGTGGCGCTCATCACCGATGGCCGCTTCTCCGGCGGCACGCACGGCTTCGTGGTCGGCCACATCTCGCCCGAGGCGCACCTCGGCGGCCCACTCGCGCTGGTGAAGAACGGCGACGGCATCATCATCGACGCCCGCGCCCGCCAACTCACCCTCGACGTTTCTGCAAAGGAACTCGCCAAGCGCCGCAAAGCGCTCAAGCCCCGCAAGCCCGTCTTCCACCGCGGCGTCCTCGCCAAATACGCCGACCACGTCAGCCAAGCCCACCTCGGCGCGATTACGGATGGGGGGTTGGAAGGCTAACCGATGCTCCATCCTCTCCCGTCTTTTATTCGAGTGGTTGGCTTTGTAATGGCCGTCATCAGCCTACTTGCTTTTGCCCAGGCGGTGGCCATTTGCGTGCGACCTACCTGGTTTAAGAATTTTCAATTATCGGAACAGACGTTGCATATTGCGTGCGGCGCAGTATGTATCGTTAACACACTATTCTTTTGTGCTGGAGTTAGAATGGTAATGCAGCGGAGCTTGAAATCGCTTGAAGAGTTTGTTCCCCTAGCGGCTTTTTTGGCCGCTCACCTCGCTTATATTTTGGTGGGGTCATGGTCGAACCTCCTCGCTATGGTAGCGGCCGTAGCAACTTATCTAGGACTGATCTACTACCTCTATCCCGTTATACGGCTTGTATGGTACACACGTTTCTTTCCGAACGCACAATTGCGATGGAACAAGGAATAAATCCCCCACCTCCTCTCTTCCCAGATTTACTTGGAAACGAATGGGGCCTCACGCCCCATTGCCCCGGCATGATATAATCCGTTCGCGATTCAACCCTTTCAGGGTTGGCCGTTTTTGGGATGTAAACCCAGGGTAGCTCGTCCCTCGCAACCCTGGGCTATAGCATTCAATCCCGTTGGGATTGAGAAGGGCGGACTTGTGTTGATCCGGCAGGCATTCACCCGGTGCGATAGGGACTTAACCTCGATTCACATGCAATCGCTGGATGAGGAAGGGACTGCCTTGCCACCCCAACGGGGTGGCTATCTTATAGCCCAGGGTTGGCGCATCAGCGCCTACCCTGGGTAGCCCCCCCCCAAAGCGACCAACCCCAACGGGGTTGAATCAATCCCAGACGTAACGCTCGTCATATTGAATTTCATACCGCCGCAAAAAATCACGGTACTCCTCCTGAAATGAAACGGCGCGATGATGCTCTTCCTGCTTCGCAATATAGGCTCGCACGGTTTCAATCTGCGAAAACCCAATGGAAAACATGCCATATCCGCTTTGCCACGCGAACTCCTGCAACGTGGGGGCTTTCGTTTTTAACCAAATGGAAGAACCTCGTTTCAGCTCTTTGACGACTTGGGCCGGTTCACACGTGCGGGAGAGGCTAAAAAGAAGATGAACGTGATCCGCCACCCCGCCAACGGCAAGAGGTGGACAGGAAAGCTGGATCAGAATTCCACTCAAGTACCGGTGCAGTTCCTCACGCAAATCCGGATCATGTAAAAACGGTTGCCGGTCCTTGGTGGAGAAAATGGTATGAACCAGGATGTTCGCAAGCGATTGCGGCATCACGTGAGGATGCAGATGCTCCGGCTGCGATTCAACCCTTTCAGGGTAGGGACTTCGCGGTTGCCTACCCAGGGTAGGCGCTTATGCGCCAACCCTGGGCTATAGGAGGGCCGCCCCGTTGGGGTGGCTCGGAGGCAGGAAACAGACTGAGAAAGCAATGGAGTTGCGGGCGGGAACCAGGGCGTTCCCAAATGGAATTTGGGAACGCAAGGAGAGGATTTATACGCTCGCTTATTACCGCCAAAAAATAACGACAAGTTCGGCTCCGACCTGATTTACCCGTCAAGACGGTGAGGAAATATTTTCCACCATCTTTTCCTGTTAAACCGAAAAATCAGCGCGTAAATTAACACCTTATGCCTCACATCAAGCTCTTCATTCCTGGTCCGGTCGAAGTCTCGGAAAAAACGATGCGCGCGTTTTCGCGCCCGATGATTGGGCACCGCTCGAAGGATTTCCAGGCGCTCTACGCCGATATCCACCCGAAGCTCCAGCAGCTCTTTTTCACGAAGCAGCCCGTCTTCGTCAGCACCAGCTCGGCCTGGGGCGTGATGGAAGGCTCGATCCGCAATCTGGTCAGCAAGAAAGTGCTCAACTGCATGAGCGGCGCATTCTCGGACAAATGGTTCGACGTCGCCAAGAAATGTGGCAAGCAGGCCGAGGCGCTCCAGGTCGAATGGGGCCAGCCGATCCTGCCCGAGGCGATCGAAGCCCGGCTCGCCACCGGCGAGTTCGATGCCGTCACGCTCATCCATAACGAGACCAGCACCGGCACGATGAATCCGCTGGAGGACATCGCCCACATGATGAAGAAATTTCCCGACGTCCTGTTCATCGTCGATTGCGTCTCCTCCTTCACGGCGGTGAAAATTCCGTTCGACGAACTCGGCATCGACGTCCTGCTCGCCGGAACGCAGAAGGCGCTCGCCCTGCCTGCCGGTGCGGCGCTTTTCACCGTCTCGGAAAAAGCCTATGCCAAGGCCGCGACGATCAAGGATCGCGGCTACTATTTCGATTTCCTCGAGTTCAAGAAGAACCAGGAATCGAGCATGACGCCGACCACGCCCAGCATTTCGCACTTCTACGCGCTGCAAAGCAAGCTCGAGGACATCTTCACCGAGGGCCTCGAGGCCCGTTACGCGCGCCATCTCGAAAACGCCAAGGTCACCCGCGCCTGGGCCAAGGAGCGCGGCTTCCCCTATTTCCCGAAGGCCGGCTACGAATCAATCAGCCTGAGCTGCCTCAGCAACCCCAAAGGCATCGATATCCCCAAGCTCAACAGCCTGCTCAAGACCAAGCACTCCTGCGTGATCGATGGCGGCTATGGCAAAATCAAGGGCACCAGCTTCCGCATCTCTCACATGGGTGATGAGACCACGGAGAACATCCGCCAGTTGCTCGGCTGGATTGATGGCTGCCTGGCCGAAATTTAAGCCGTCGCCCAAGGAGCTTCGCGCTCCGTGAGCTAAGAGCGCTTACTTCCCAAAACTCGATGCCAGCGGCAAAATCCGCTCCAGCAGCTTCGCGCTGCTGAGCACACCCGGGACGCCCGCCCCCGGATGCGTTCCCGCTCCGACGAGGAAGAAATTCTTCACGTCCTCGCTCACGTTGTGCGGGCGGAACCAGGCGCTCTGGGTCAGGATCGGCTCGAATTGAAATGCCGAGCCGAGATGCGCGTCCAAGCTCCGTTCAAAGTCGAGCGGCGTCCAGACGATCTTGCTGATGATGTGCTTCCGTAGATCAGGACAAAGCTTTTCCAACGAGGCCAGGATCGCCTCCGCATAGTTATCCTTCACCGCGTTCCAATCGACATTTCCCCCCAGGTGCGGCACGGGTGAAAGCACGTAAAAACATTCGCATCCCTCCGGCGCCAGCGACGGATCCGTCCGCGTCGGTGCATGGAGATAGAGCGAAAAATCGTCCGCAAGAATCTTCTTCTTGAAGATATCCTCCAGCAGCTCCTTGTACCGTTCCGTCAGGACAATCGTGTGATGGGCAATCTCCGGATACGTCCGGTCGGTGCCAAAGTAAATCAGGAAAAGCCCCATCGAATACCGCATCCCCTCCAGGCGCCGGTCCGTCCATTTCGTCCGCACTTCCGCCGGTACCGCTTTCTTGTAAAAATTGGCTACATCCGCGTTCGAGACCACAACCGAGGCCGGGAATGTGTCTCCGCTTTCCAGCCGCACGCCCGTGGCCGTGCCGTTCTCCACCAGCAATTCCGCCACCCGTGCGTTAAGCTGCAGCTTTCCGCCCATCTCCGTAAAAAGCTTCAGCAAGGCCTGCACCAAGGCCCCCGTACCGCCCATGGCAAAATGGACACCCCATTTCCGTTCCAGGTAATGGATCATCGTGTAGATCGAGGAGGATTGAAACGGATTCCCGCCCACCAGCAATGGATGAAAGCTGAAGACCTGCCGGAGCAGTGGATGCTTGATATAGCGCGAGACAAGCCGGTACACCGTCTCCTGTGAACGGAGCCGGATAAGATCCGGCGCCACCTTGATCATGTCCGCGATGGAGGAAAACGGCTGGTCCGCCAGATCGATAAACGCCCGCTCAAAGATGGCGCGCGATTTCTCGACGAACTTGAGGTAGCCAGGCACATCGGCGGGATCAAACTTCTTGATCTGCTCGATGATCTCCGCCTCGTCACCGGTGTAGTCAAAAACCTGTCCATCGTGGAAGACGATGCGGTAATAGGGTGTCACCGGCACGATCTTGACGTAGTCGTCGGTCCGCTTTCCCGCGAGGGCAAAAAGCTCGTCGATCAAAAAAGGCGCGGTCAGGATCGTCGGGCCGGCATCGTAAATGAATCCCTTGTCCCGGAAGACATAAGCGCGACCTCCCGGCTGGTCGCGCATCTCCAGGATCGTCGTGTCATATCCCCTCGCCTGCAAGCGGATGGCGGCGGCGAGCCCGCCAAAACCAGAACCGATGACGATGGCCGGGGGACGTGAAGAAAAAGCAGGAGTCGACATGACTCAGCTTAACAGAACATCCTCAACGAGCAACGCGGTATACGCAAAAGGAGTATCCGTGCGATTAAGGCACGGTCACTTCATCCGTCGGAGGCAGGATATTATCAATCGATCCGATCGGGATCACGCGGCGTTCCAGGGCCCGGATGATAAACCTCGGATTGCCATCACGCTGCACCGCGAGCTCAACCGAGGTCCCCGGTTCACCGTGAAGCGCGAGTTCCACTTCCTGCTGGCTCAGCGTGTAAGTCATGTTCTTGTCGATGCGAACGATGATATCACCCACACGAAAACCAAAATCAGAAGCCGGACCGCCGCGAATCAAAGCCGCGATGCGGGGCAAACCCGTATCCTTATCAAAAACCAAGCGCACGCCAATGCGCCCGGGTCCACTGTGATCGCGCTCCAACACCGGCTCAACCGGCGGTACCTTGGTCGTGGCATCGCTGCTTACCGTCGATTGGGCGACAGCCAGCGGTGACATTAGAACCAGAAGGCAGGCGGCATGGAAAAGTTTCATGGTAGGCTTTAAGTTGAGGTTGAGCTTGCTCTCAGTACAGAAGTTTTTAGCTAAATTTAGTAAAAAGTACACAAAAAAACCCGCGAACGGTATCTAGCTTAAGCCTAAGCGGTTAGCGTGCCAGAAAAACCGCCCTTTACTGCGGCGGCGGAACGTAGAGCATCAGTTCCGTGGCGTAGTTAAGATTGATCCACCTTTTGGCCGCAAGGCTGCTGTTGTACGAGGAATTCGCGCTTTGAGGATATTCCACCAACACCCAATTCGGATTCGCCGGATTGATCTTGTCGATCTTGATCACGTACTGGTTGTTGGAACTCATCGACGGATGAACGTTGAAAAACTCCTGGGAGAACCAGACTTGATACAAATTCCCCGGTTTTACAAACGGAGATGTCGTATCATCACAAAATGCCGTTCCCGCCGTAATGAATAACGCACAAAAGGTGACCAGAAATAGCTTGGACATAATTTAATTTAACCGTAACCACGGACAAAAATCGAATCCTTATTTAAAACGACTACGATTCGACGACGTCCCCGATTTCAATTCCGATATTCCGCGCCAGTCGAATCGCATCCCCCGGCAGTGCCTTCCGGCGATCAAGAATCTCATCAAAATCCCGCAACTGCATCTTCCCGTTCACCGTGGCGACCATCGAACCCTTCTCGCCGGAGATTAACGCCAACACAGCCATCTCACCCATGCGACTAGCCAGCAGGCGATCATAGTGCGTGGGCGTTCCGCCGCGCTGCACATGGCCCAGCACCGTCAGCCGGACTTCCTGCTTCACTTTACCGTTCTCCGTCAGCCGCTGCATGAATTCTGCGCCTTGGCAAACCCCCTCCGCGACGATGATCACGCTGGCGTTGTGGTTGGCATTCGACCGGCTGTCCAGCACCTCGACGATGCTGTCGATATTCATCCGGAATTCCGGAATCACCGCCACCTGCGATCCCGTGGAAATCGTCGTCATCAGCCCCAGGTAGCCGCTCCCGCGGCCCATCACTTCCACCACGAAACATCTCCGGTGCGAGGCCGCCGTGGCGCGGATCATATCGACCAGGCTGATTATCGTGTTAAGCGCCGTGTCGACGCCGATCCCCATGTCGGTTCCAAATAAATCATTATCAATCGTGCCCGGCAAACCGATCACCGGGAGCCCATAGGAGTGAAGCGCCCGGGCTCCCTTCAACGAACCATCGCCCCCAATGACCACCAGTCCGTCAATGCGATGTTGCTCAAGGACCTTCAACGCCCGCAATTGCACCTCCGGCTTGACGAACTCCGGACACCGGCTCGTCTGGAGGAAGGTACCCGCATCCCGGATGCGCCCGGAAACCGAGTGGGAATCGAGCGGGATGAGATCACCATCGACCAGCCCCTGGTAGCCACTGCGAATCCCAAAAATCTCCAGGCCCTTGTGCAGCCCAGCGCGGGTAATTGACCGGACAGCGGGGTTCATGCCGGGCGAGTCGCCCCCCGACGTCATGACAGCAATGCGTTTCATAAAATTTCTCCTGTCCTTGCTTTAGCTGGAACTCAGGCCGAGTCGATTTATTTCAGCCCATGAGGCGATTTCCGCCCAAGTCACCTCAACCGGCCTTGCTCATTAAGGACAGTGCTCGCCTTCATTGACGGCTGTAGTATGCTCAACTCCCTATGAGTCTCGTTGCCAAAATTGATGCCGATTTAAAAGCCGCCATGGTTGCCCGTGATGCGGAAAAGCTTTCCGTTCTCCGCATGTTGAAATCCGCCGTGAAATACGCAGCCATCGAAAAGGGCGGTGCTGACTCGGTTCCCACCGACCTGGAAGTCATCTCCGTCGTCCGCAAGGAAGCCAAGAAACGGGAAGACTCCATCGGAAGCTATACCGAGGCCGGGCGAACCGACCTCGCCGCCAAGGAAAAGATGGAACTCGATTTCCTCCGCACTTTCCTCCCCGCGCAATTGACTCCGGAACGGATGGAAGCGCTGGTCAAAGAAGCCATCGCGGAAGTCGGCGCCACCAGCAAAGCCCAGATGGGTGCCGTCATGAAGGCCGCCCAGGTCAAAGCCGCCGGCCA
>CAIPBM010000015.1 GCA_903863295.1 uncultured Verrucomicrobiota bacterium
CGATTTGATTTCTTTGAGATCCATAGTCTTTAGCTTTCCGCCGATTTGTTACAATCGTGAGGAGAATTTTTAGAGCCTGAATTCGTGTAGGTCAAAGAAAATTAACTTTAAGGATATAGCTTGAAATACACCTCTTAGATTAAATGCTGAAAGAGCGCAACGTGGAGCTCCTACAGTTTAAAAAAACAACACCGTGCCGTAATTTCGGTGTGCTTTAAGTCGATTCGTTCGGAGACTGGGCGGTCCATTCCAAAGAGGGAAAAAGGTCTCTCGCCTCGCCTTCCCCGTGGCGATATCTCAGTTCTTTGCGGAGCCAGGCCAAGGCATCTGAGCGGGTATGAAAAACGTATGAAGTCCAACCGAGATCATCGGAAAGCGTGTGCCAGAGCCTCGACATGGCATAGGGCAGTTCGGCAGGCGCAACGAGGGCTATGCAGGCCTCAGGGGTCAGGGCCGCAGTCTTGCGGTTAACCTCAACAATACGTCGAATATCAGAGGGCGTGACGAGAAACTCCCGGACATTGGAAAAATCGATGAGCCCGTACTGCAACCTACGGGTACGTTCCTCATCACTCGATTCCTGCACCGCGCTGGAAAATATCTCCGCCCCCGTCACCAGGCCATGGCCCATTTTTTGGACACCCCTCCCGTTGTCGGTATAAGTGGTAAGATAGGGCATGGGCTGCTCCTGCGCCTAAACGACTTGATTTCTTATACCATTCTCGGGAATTAGATTTTTTCAACTAATTAACGCGAATAATTTATTCCCTCGCGAGCGCACGGCTGACCTATTTCAGCTGATCGTCTGTGATCGGTCCTGAAGCGGGCGATGGCAGCGTCTTCAGCGTAAGCTGCTCCACCCGGCGATTGAGCAGGCTGATTTGCTCCCTAGGAACCGTCACGGTACCGAGCGTCGCACTGCGAATGACGGTGGCTTTGTCGGTCTCTGCCAGGACTTCACCGAGAATGCGGTCCCCATCTTTCAGGATGGCTTCCACCACCCGGGTGCTTTGCTGGGACCGGGGAACCGTCAGCATCCCCAGGCTGGCGTGGCGAACGTAGAGCGTATCCGCCGTTTCGGCCATGATATCCCCCACGATTCGGTCGCCATTGATCAGGATAATCTCCACGGGACGTTTGGCGATCTGGGCACACGGTATCGTCAGGACACCCAACGTCGCGTGCTCCAGATAGATCGTATCGGCAGACTCTGAGAGGATTCGCCCCAGGACCCGTTCCCCATTCGTCAAAAGGAATTCCTTCCGATCCCGTGCGGAAATGGGCAGGTGATCATCGGCGCGGGCAGGAACCGTGATTTCGGGTTTGCTCTCTTCCGGCTTCGGTTCTTCCCGGACAGCAGGCTCCATTTTGAGAGAATCCTGAGGCTCGGCTAGTTTGGCTGGCGCCTCAGCGACAACCGTTTTTTCTTCGAGGGCTGGAGATGCCGTGTGAGGTGGCTCTGACGGCTTCACTTCCGGCGCAGGAACCGATTCACCGAGATCCTGATTCGGCTTGGCTGGGGTTGACTCAGCCCCTTTGGGCTCCGGCGCTGACGACGGTTCGGTTATCAGAAAAGATGAGTCATCGGACTTGCTCGCAGCGGCGGCCTTGACCGCTTCTTGAAGCGAGACGAGCCGGGCCAAGTCGGTCAGCTTGGCTACGCGCCTGGGGGTGCTGGTCACGGGAGTTTCAGTCGGGCTTGTACCAGACGAGGCAGGTTCGGGAGGGAGAATGAAGGATGCGGGCGCTTCTTCGACCGGCACGGTCGGCTTGTTGAGCTGTATCCCGGTCGATTTGGGGATGACGCGAACAGGTTCTGTCGCTGGCTTGGCCTCAGAGGAATTCTTCTCGGGTGCAGGTGTTGCACCGGGAGGTACGGGATCGGGCCAAGGTTGTTGCTTCGTGGCGCGCGTCTGGGGAAGCGCCATCGTGGGATACGAGGAGGATCGCGGAGGCGCGCTGGCCGGTGGCGTTATAAGGGGTTCCGGGCGAGCCTTCTTCGCCTTGAAAAAAAGATCAGGCCAACGCATGGCAGAGGGAGGTGGACAAATTCAGGAGGGGTGGGTGATTTTCGACAGGATGCCTCGATCACCGGGCACCCTGAATGAGGTTCACCGTAGCGGCTATCGCTCGTAAAAACAAGATACCGTTTGGCACCCTGAACTAGGCGATATCACCTCAGAATTAGAACCGTTATTTGTCTGTAAATTTGGTTAAACGGCCGTGGCATATAACGTGCTAAAGCCTCATACCTGCCAGTCTTTAGCCAACCTTAGCTGTTACTTCATTGCCATAATCTTTATGTCTGTTTCTTCCGGGAGCTTGAGCACATCCACTCTGGTCGAGATTTTGCGGTCACTGGTGAACACGAAGCAAACGGGCTACCTCAAGATCAAGGAGAACGAGCGCGAAGGTTTTATCGCGGTGGAGAACGGAGTCATCGTGAATGCCAAGACGGGCCCCTACACCGCCCTGCACGCGCTTTTCCAATTTGTGGGGTGGCGCGAAACCAAGATTGAATTTCATGAACGCCCCATGGCCGATGAGTTGGGGCATGACCTCGCCGTCTATGAACCTCAGGTTCTTCTCGACGGACTCATGGCCAAGGTGGAGGAATTGACCGCGCTGCGGGAGGCGATCCCCTCGTTTGATTCCGTGCTCCATTATGTGGGCCGCGGCGCACCGACCACCCTTGAAGTCACGCCCGAAGACCTGAACTTGCTCAACCTCGCCGATGGCCGCCGCACCGTGCGCGATATCGCCGACCAAGCCCAATTGACCCCGGCGGAAGTGGTGCGGACGCTCGCGCGCTTCCGGTTTGCGGGCATCCTCGAGTTGGTGGGTGCGCCGAAAATCGCCGTTAAATCAGCGATGGCTGCTGCGGGGTGACTCAGAAGCTATCACGCTATCCCATCATTTCGGAGGTGAACTGCTCGGCGTATTCGCACCGGTCTCTGCTGGTGAAGAGGCGTGGATATAGTCCTCCATATAGCGGTCCGGCTGATAGGGCATGCCTTCATCTTCAAAAAGCCGCCGCAAGGCCCATCTCCATGCAAAAGGCGTAACTGAAATGGTACTCTTTGGACCGATTTGATAGTGGTCACAAAGAAAACAGACCCGAATCACGGTTTGTTTTCCGGTTTCATCCGTAATTACAATTCTGTGATGTGGTTCAAATAGGCACCCCGAAAAATCACATGGAAAGCCGAAATCGAGGAATAGCGGAAATGCGGCGGAAACTTTATAAAAATCTTTCGGATCCAAATCCTTGGTCGCGTATACGATTTCAGAGGTGCCTCCCCGGTGGACATAAGGATTGTAGTGTATAAGCTGTATCGATTTCGCGGTATGAAGAACGCTATCAACCTTCCATTTATCCACTACCAGAAAAAAAGTTGGAATTCCGACAAAGATCAATAGAAAAGGAATTAACAGACCTAAACCAACGAAGCGGAATATTTTGCGTCCGAGGCCCATTGGGGATGTCATGCAGATAGAGAAGTGAGCTAGTGAACCGTGAGGGCCTGACCGAAACCAACTTTTTGGGGCACTCCCAGCTGGGATCGAACCAGCAACCTATGCTTTAGAAGAGCATTGCTCTATCCAGTTGAGCTATGGGAGCCTGAGCGAAATCATAGTCTGCCCACGCCCTCAGCGCAATTATGGAAGATCCTAGCAGGTGAAACTTGACACGATGCTGTAATGATGACATTTTGTCATCGTGCGAATCATCAAGATTCCATTCTTAGTTGCAGCCACCTCAAAATATCCGAAAGCCAAAAAATGGATCGAAAATTGGTGCTCCATCGTAAAAAAAGTGCATTGGCAAAGCATTCAGGACGTGAAAGCCACCTATCCATCCGCCGACACGGTGAGCGTAGAGAGTGGCGGGCGCGTGGTGGTTTTTAACGTCTGTGGCAATGATTACCGTCTTGTCGCAGCGATTCATTACAATCGGGGTATCGTCTACACGTTGCGATTTTTAACTCACGCGGACTACAGCAAGAACAAATGGAAGAAGGAGCTATGAAGACCAGGATTACCTTTAAACAGCTGCCCAAAGATTATCAGGCTTTACTTGCGCTCCATATGCTTCGTCCCGTGCACGATAACGTCGAATACCAGAATGCCTTGGAAATCCTCGACGCCCTCGCCGGGCACAGCTTGACCTCTGATCAGGACGACTATTTCGAGGCTCTTTCCCTTTTCGTCGAGGCCTATGAAACGGCTCATCTTCCGGGATTCTCTCCCAAGACCGGCTTGCCGCTTCTCAAGCATTTGATCGAAGAAAGCGGCATGTCTGCGGCCGATTTAGCGCGGCTTCTGAGAGTGGACCGCAGTCTCGGGGTTCGTATTTTGAATGGAGAACGAAATCTTACTCTCGACCACGTTAAAAAATTGACCGAACGGTTTCACGTTCCGGCTGAGTTATTTTTCGCTTAAAAATTAAGTAAATTCGTTCGAATAAACCTAACCCTTCAATTTCGTAGCGAGACGTTCACCAGCCTGATGCAGCGTTTCATCCTTCTTGGCGAAGTGAAAGCGGATGTAGCGGTGAACGGGCTCGCGGAAAAAGCTGGAGCCGGGGACGCCGGTCACGCCGATGCGCTTGGTTAATTCCTCTGCGGCGACGCGGTCATTGGCGTAGCCGAGCGACGAGATATCGACGAGCGTGTAGTAGGCGCCCTGTGGCACAGTGAAGGGAAGCCCGGTTTGTCGGAGATAGCCAAGGAACAGATCGCGTTTGCGGGCATATTCAGCCTGAAGCTCGACATAGTAGCTGTCGGGAAACTCCAGCGCCGTGACGGCCGCCTCCTGGAGCGGAGCCGCCGCGCCGACGGTGAGGAAGTCGTGGACTTTCCGCGCCTGGGCGATGATCTCTGCCGCCGCCGCGACGTAACCGAGCCGCCAGCCGGTGATCGAGTAAGTCTTCGAAAGCGAACCGCAGGTCAGCGTTCTCTCCCACGCGCCAGGGAGCGTGGCGAACGGAATGTGCACGTGAGGCGCGTAGACGATGTGCTCGTAGACTTCATCCGTGATGACAAAGGCGTCGTGTTCAATCGCGAGTTCGAGGATGAAGAGGAGTTCCTCGCGGGTGAAGACTTTGCCGCACGGATTGGAGGGATTGCAAAGAACGATCGCCTTCGGCTTTTGGGCGAAGGCGCGCCGGAGTTCATCGGGATCAAAGCCAAAGTCGGGCGGCTGAAGCGAAACGTAGATCGGCTCCGCGCCGGAAAGAATCGCATCCGCCGCGTAGTTTTCGTAGAAGGGGGAAAAGACGATGACCTTGTCACCCGGATTACAGGCGGTCATCATCGCGACCATCATCGCCTCCGTGCTGCCGCAGGTGGTGACGAGATGGCGATCCGGTTCCAACGCGAGTCCGCTGAAACGATTGATCTTCGTGGCCAGCGCCTGCCGGAACCGGGCCGAGCCCCACGTGATCGAGTACTGATGAAAAGGCCCGCGTGCGCTCTTTTCCAGCGCCTCGATCAGTTCGGGAGGTGGATCGAAATCGGGGAAGCCCTGGGCAAGGTTGATGGCGCCGTGCTGATTGGCGATACGGGTCATTTCGCGGATGACCGATTCCTGAAAAATCGCGAGGCGGGAGGCGGTTGCGGGCATGACCTCAATATCCCATGTTGCTCATCGCCGGCGTCGCTTCATCCTCCGCCTGGCGAATGCCCTGGTCACCGCCGCCGTAGGGCAGCATCGATTCCTGTTCAAGGCCACCATCAACCGCGACGTAGGGATCACCACTGATGGTGCGATAGCCGCCGTTCCCGTTCGGTTCAACCACTGCCGATTGCGTTTCCATGCCGCCGACGTAAGTCCCCTCCTCGATTGGCGTATTCGAGGAACAACCGGCAAGCAGCAGTGTCATGCCCAGGCAGAGAAGAATTTCCCGTCGTGCGCGGAACTTGATTGGCTTCACGGCTTGGCCCCTCCACTCGTTTTCAACTCCTCACGCGCGAGAACGTATTCGTGCAACGAGGGATTGCCGAGGTTCACACTTTGGTGGAACGATTTCGCGGCTCCAGCCTTGTCCCCTGCGACCTCCCGTTTTAATCCCACGAAATAATTGGCCTGTGCTTTCTGCCCTTTATCTTTCTTCGCCTGGAATGAAACGGCCGAAGCGAGAAATTGCTTTTCGTCCAATTGCCCCGCGAGAAATTTGGCAATCTCCCAGCCCCATGTGCTGGAAAGAGATTTCGCGCCCGTGTCTGCCAACTTGGCCAGGTCGTTCGTGGCCTGTTGCGCCTTTCCCTGATGGGCCGCAATGACCCAATGATATACCTGCACGTAAGCTTGTCTTTCCGGAGGCAGAAGACTGCCGGCTTTGTTGAGGTCAGACGTCGCGCCACTCCAATTTCGCTGGGCTATTTCCAGGACGGCGCGATTGATGTAGGCAGGCGCGTCCACGGGATTGAGAGAAATGGCCTGCGAGTAATCCGCCTGGGCACCCGCGTAATCACCCAGGGATCGCTTCGCACCGGCACGGTCATAATAAGCCGCGGCATTCTTGGGATCGAGGGCGATGGCGGCCGAGTAATCATCGATGGCCGCGCGGTATTTTTTCTGGAGATTCTTGACGTTGCCGCGATTGATAAAGGCGTGGACATGATGCGGATCGAGCGCGATGGCCTGCGTATAATCGGCGATGGCGCCGCTCAGGTCGCCTTGTGCTGTCCGGGCATTGCCGCGATTGCCGTAGGCAACCGCATTTTTGGGATCGAGCGCAATCGCCTTGGTCTCATCGGCAATGGCGGCTAGATGATCACCTTCAAGGGTCAGGACGCTGGCCCGCCCCAGGTAGGCGCGGATATTTTGAGGATCGGCGGCAATCGCCTCGGTATAATCGGCAATGGCCGCTTTAAAGTCGCCCTGCGCTTTCAAAGTATCGCCTTGAGCCACGTAGTCGGTGGCAGGAGTGGCCGCCATAACCGACGAAAGCGAGCTCACGAATACGAAAAAGAGGCGCTTCATGAACTTGACGTTAGACCCTGTGGCACAGGGGTCAAGCGATAGAATTGATTTAATCTCGACAAAGTCTATCTAGTTATCTTAAAAATGGTCAATGCATAGGCTTGCACCGACAAAGCGAATCCTTGAAACTCCCCGGAAAAGGATTCATTCAGGCATGCAGAAAGCTGGGCGCATCAATTACCGGGACACCCTTGGCCCTTTGCAAAAGACGCGGGCCCCTTGGCTTCCCGCCTCGCTGGGTTGCTGGAGTCTGGGCAGCGATTTCTATTCGCTGGAACAATACCTTTTTGTTGGACCTCGCGGCGGAGGCGACTACTTCCGCATCGGGATCTTTGCCGGCATGCATGGCGATGAGTCGGCGGGTGTTTTTGCGGCGATCCGGTTCCTGCAGGAACTGGCAGAAAATCCGAATCTGGCCCGCGGCTATGAGCTCTATATCTACCCGCTTTGCAATCCCTCCGGTTTCGAGGACGGCACGAGACATTCCCGCAGTGGCCGTGATTTGAACCGCGAGTTCTGGCTCGGATCTCGCGAGCCGGAAGTCGACCTGCTGGAACGGCAAATCCGTACCCTCCGCTTTGACGGGTTGATCTCACTCCACGCCGACGATGAATCGCCGGGGCTTTACGCCTTTGCGCTTGGGGCTCAGTTTACCCAATACGTTGTGGAGCCTGCGTTGCGCGCTGCGGAAAAAATCCTGCCGCGCAATTGCGATCCGACGATCGACAATTTTACCGCCCGCAACGGACTCATTCGGAAAGGCTATCCGGGCATGCTCTGCGCTCCACCTGAAGCTCGACCGCGTCCCTTTGAAATCGTCTTTGAGACGCCCCATCACGCCGACATGGAGAAGCAGATCGAGGCCAACCTCGTCTTCCTGAGAAACGCCCTGGATCAGTATCAGCAGTTGCAGGCAGTCGGGCAGGATTTGTAGGCCGGGCAAGAGGATTGACGCGATTCGACTCCGGTTTCAATCTTGACGTCATGAAGTCATTTCTCGGGGCTTTGCTTGGTCTTTGGATCGTCTGCGGATTCGGCCACGCCGATGAAATCACCCCGTTGGGCCACGGGCTTAATCTCGGCAATTTCCTTGAGGCTCCGCATGAGGGAGCCTGGAGCGATGGCCGATTGTTGAAAGAATCGGATTTCTCAACGATCCAGGCGGCGGGATTTACGGTCGTGCGCGTGCCGATCCGCTGGGCGGCACATGTCGGACCTGGGCCGGACTTCACGATTGATCCCACCTTCCTGAGCCGGGTCGACTGGGTCGTCGCGCAGGCGGAAAAAAATCACCTGCAGGCGATTCTCGATTATCACAATGATGACGAGTTGATGAAGCATCCCGACGCGAACGGGAACCGGTTCGTCGCCATCTGGAAACAGATCGCCGGGCATTACCAGACCGCGCCCGATTCCATTTTCTTTGAACTCCTGAATGAGCCTTATGGCAAGTTGGATGCAGCGCGCTGGAATGCGCTACTCGCCCGGGCCCTGGCCGTGGTTCGCGAAACCAATCCGACGCGAACGGTGGTGGTCGGGCCGGTGCAATGGAACGGAATTGGTTCCTTGAAGAATTTGGTTCTACCGGAAAATGACCGTCACCTTGTAGTTACTTTTCACTACTACAGTCCGATGCAATTCACTCATCAGGGGGCTAGTTGGATTGAGGGAAGCACGCCCTGGCTGGGGACAACCTGGGAAGCGACGGACAAGGAAAAACAAGCTGTGCTCAAGGACTTTGCGCAGGCCGATGCCTGGGGCAAGGCTCATGACCGTCCCCTCTACATGGGCGAGTTTGGATCCTTCGAAAAAGGAGACATGGCATCACGCGCCCGGTGGACAGCTTTTGTCGCCCGGACGGCGGAGTCATCTGGTTTCGCCTGGACCTACTGGGAGTTTTGCTCCGGTTTCGGGGCCTATGATCCGGTGATCAACCAGTGGCGGTTACCGCTGCTGCAGGCCTTACTACCTAAATCGTGAGGAATCCGGACATCCCAACGGCAGTTTACGCCGAATAACCGAAGAAGCCGTTTTCCTTGATACAGGTCGCGACTTCCGGCGGGACCATTTGCTCCCAGGAACGATCACGCTCACGAATCTTGCCCAGGATGACGCGGGAAAATATCCCGAGGTAATCCTTATGGTAGGACTCGATTGCCTCGATATAGCCATTTTCGACGAGATGGCGGAAGAGATTGGTGAGATGAACCGGCACTTCGACGTCATGCGCCGTCGTTAAGTGCTCCGCGATGGGGTCGTAGTAGGGATAGACGTAAAGCTTGAGGTCATTCTTGAAGAGTCGCCCAAACGACTCGAGGATGCCTCCCTCGAGCATGTCGTAATACTTGACGTCAAAGAGCTCCTTCAGGTTTGGAATACCCAGGACGAGCCCGATGCGGCTCTTGGTGTAGCGTTGGAGGTAGGCGGCGAGTTTGTAGAACTCAGCGTAGTTGGAGATCAGCACCATCTTGCCCACGGCATTGATGGTGTCCGCGCGGGCAAGAAAGTCGCGATGATCAATGGTGCCGGTGCTGAGGAGATTCCGCATGGTGATTTCCATCAGCTCCACGATGCCCTCGGGTTTGGCTTCGGCATCATGCAGGAAGTGTTGCCGGGCACCATCGAGCATATCGATATTGACCAGGGTGACGGGGCGGAAGCTCCCGCGTTCGACGAGAATCGGCTTTTTATGGAAGATTTCCGAAGGTTGCAGCACGTCGCCATTGGCTCCAATAAGGGCGGCATTGGATAATCCCTTCTCAACGAGTTGCAGCGCCATGAGGCGGTTATCCACATTGCTGAAATAGGGCCCGAGGAACTTGATCATGTCGACCTCAATGCGCGCCGTGGAAAGGCCGTCCAGCAAGGAGGCAATGAGCTTTTCGGGATCGTTATGGAGATAGAATGCACCGTAGCAGAGATTAACGCCGACGATACCAAGCGCCTCCTGCTGCTGGATGTTCTCCTTGTCGAGCATGTTGACGTGAATGATGATCTCGCTCGATTTCGCCCCGGGCTGGAGCTGGAACTTGACGCCGAGCCAGCCGTGACATTCATTCGTTCCCAGATAGTTCCGGGCGGAAACGGTGTCGGCAAAGACGAAGAAGGAGGTCGTCTCGCCCCGCTTCTCATTCAGCCGTTCCAAGAGCAAGGCAAACTCATAATCGAGCATGTTTTGCATCCGCGGCAGGCTGACGTAGCGTTCGCCTTTGCCGTAGATCGCATCAGAAAAAGTCATGTCATAGGCGGAGATGGTCTTCGCCAAGGTACCTGCAGCTCCCCCCACCCGGAAAAACCAGCGGGCCACTTCCTGCCCGGCCCCGATCTCGGCAAAGGTACCGTAGAATCGCTTGTCGAGATTGATCTGCACCGCTTTCTCGTGCGTGCTGAGAGTGGTGGTGTTGGGGGCAGCTTGATCCATAATGATTCCTTATGACTGACGTTTAACCGGGAACGACTGCTCCAGCGTGCAAAACAACTGGGCCGGTGACCAGCCCTAACATGTTACATTGCGTTGTCAAAAAGGGACGAAGCGTATTGTGTTCCGCTTGGCGCGGATTCTACTGGATGACCAGGTCGACCATCCGGGGCATCGACTGATAGACGTAGGAGCGGCAGAAATAGATGATGTCATCGCTGATCCGTACGCAGGTCTGCCGCCATCTTCCCGCCGCGTCGAGGACTTTGGTGCAATCCCGCAAGCCTTCAAGCCGCACTCCGGCAACCTGAACCTCCAGCGCGTCCCCCAGGCGCTGTTTCAGCAAGGGATAGAATTCGATCTCGTAGGGAGCGCGGATGGCTAGTTCCATGAGGGAAATGGAGACGCGCGGGGGGACAATGAAGCTGTTCTTCGCGATGTCGTCATACCCGATGCCTTCGAGGGACCGGCGAACCATCTGCTGGAGATTATCCAAGGTAAGCGAGGGGGCGACCCAGTCATTCTCCAGGTAGACGGCGATCGCCCGCGCGACTTCGGGGGCCATTTCCCAACGAGGGAGCCCTGCGGCCGCGGCGGAGTGCTCGATCGATTCCGCGAGCCAGCCCTCGGAGAGCGGCACGAGACGGTCATTCTTCCAGATGATATGGGGGAGGCGTTGGGGAAGAGCGATCATGATTCCAAGCTCAGGTTTTGGACCTCATTGACGAACTCCTTGATATCGCGGAATTTCCGGTAAACCGAGGCGAAGCGGACATAGGCCACTTCATCGAGACGGCGCAAGTGCTGCATGATCTTGTCGCCAATCGCTTTGGTCGGAATTTCGTCGCCATGGGCTTTCACCAATTCGTCGATCATTTCGTTTACCGTCCGCTCAATCGCTTCCCGGCTGACCGGGCGCTTTTCACAGGCTTTATCGATACCGGCCACCAGCTTCTTCCGGTCAAACGTCTCATACCGGCCATCCCGCTTCAGTACCCGCAGATCGTCGCGCTCAATCTCTTCGTAAGTCGTAAACCGATGCTCGCAGGCGAGGCACTCCCGGCGCCGACGAATAACCGTCTCATCCTTAATGGCGCGGGAATCAATGACCTTATCATCTCGGGCCTGACATTTTGGGCAACGCATCTACCAGTAGTGGGTAAGGCCCATTAGTATCACAATGGATGGGGGCGTCAAGACTACTTGAGCAAGAATGTTGACTTGAGAGGAGGCCGGCTCATGCTGGACGGGAACCTATGAGCTGGATCGTGGATTGGAACAAGGGGCTTTTGGCTTTGATCGGGTCAATGATCTCTGTAATCGTGGGCCTGAGTCTCGCCATCACCAGCTTTGATCTGGCCGTTTTGATTCAAATTAGGTTTTGGCTGATTCTTCCCTGCCTGCTCGTCGCCAGTCTGGTGCCTTTATTTCTGATCTCCATTCCGCGGCATATTTATTGGTGGCGTGATGGATTTCCGCAAAAGGGATTTTTGCGGATTCCCCCAGGCAGTCGCTCGCGGTTTTTGGAGCGTTATAGGAAGTGGGCTCTTTCTTAGCCCTACCTACGAATCAAGCTGAGGAACATGCTCATCCTCGTATTTTTCGATCAGGACTCCGACCACTTCCATCAAGGAGGCGAGCGGATGCGCTTCGTCTTCACCAACTTCATCCACCAATCGATCAAGTAGCTTTACGAGATTGCGATATTCTTTTTCGGTATGTGGAACGTGAACCGTCTCCGAGACGGAGAGCCAAGCTCGCTTGGTTTGGTCAATTTGGGCAAGGGTCATGACGTTTTCCAGTTACCTTTATCGTATTCACGATGCGTCAAAATAGCACGAATGTAAACTCGCCGACGATTGTAATGTAAGGCCGCAATAAGCCGATATTTGTTTCCTCCAATGTTAAATACGGTCTTACTAGCAACTTGATCCGCGCTGGGAAATAAGTCACGCAGTTCTGCGAAATTGGCAAACTGATGGCTTTTCATGATCCGGTACCAGTGACTCAATGCGCTCTGTGCATCGGGATATTTGGCCGCGAACTCATTCAGTCGTTTCCGGGAGATAACATGCATGTAATTCCTTTTAGGAAAGGACTACGTGTCAACCTACCCCCGCAGAATTTTCTGCGCTTGAGCATCCAGTTCCCACGCCTGTTCCAGGCTGGGGCTGAGGACGCAATAGTGGCCCATCTTGCGTCCAACACGCGGCTCGCTTTTGCCGTAGAGGTGGAGACGGAGTCCGGGTAAGGCAAGAAGGGCGGGCCAATCGGGAGTGCCGTTGGCCCAGACATCGCCAAGGAGATTACGCATCAGAACGGGAGACAGGAGCCGGGTATCGCCCAAGGGAAGACCGCAGACGGCGCGCAATTGCTGTTCAAACTGGCTGGTGACGCAGGCATCAAAGCTGTAGTGGCCGGAGTTGTGCGGACGCGGGGCGAGCTCGTTGACGAGGAGGTCTCCCCGCTTGGTCAGAAAAAATTCGACGGCGAGCAGTCCCACGACGTCAAGCCGCGTAGCGATGTCTGCAGCTATCGATTGCGCCCGGGCGAGAATACTGGAGGCCAGGGGTGCCGGGGCGATGGATGTGGCGAGAATATGATTTTCGTGATCGTTGACCGTGGGAGGAAACGACTGCACGACATGCTCGCCAGTGATCGAATTCAGGCCCCGGGCGACTACTACGGAGAGCTCAGCCGCGAACGTGATCCACGACTCGACCACGCCGACCGGGGCGCCATGCTTCTGCCAGACGACGGCCAGATCACTTTCTGCAGATATCTTTTGCTGGCCCTTGCCGTCATAGCCAAAATCCGCCGTCTTCAAGACACACGGGCAACCCAGGGCGGTGACGGCGGCCCGCAATTCTTCCTCACTCTGCACGACCCGGAATGGCGCGACCGGAAAATGATTCTTCTCGAGAAACTCCTTTTCACGACGGCGGTTCTGTGTGGTGTAGAGAACATCGCGACCTGGCCGAAGGGCAACTTTCGGAGCAAGAGCATCAAGCGCAATGACCGGAATATTTTCGAATTCGTAGGTGACGACATCGACCCCGGAAGCGAATTCGAGCAGCGTTGGAATATCCGTGAAAGGGACGTTAAACTCGCGGTCGGAAATCTGGCCCGTGGGGCTGTCGGGGGTTGGATCGACCGAATGGACACGGTAGCCCATCTTCCGCGCCGCGAGGGCAAACATCCGCCCGAGTTGCCCGCCGCCGAGGCAGCCGATGGTTGCGCCGGGGAGGATCGGTTCGGTTTTCATTTCAGATAAGGACACGGGAGCTTGGAAAGTAACTTCGAGTGAAGTTCTGAGTTTCCCAAATTAATCGGATTTTAACAGGAAAACGTGACGTCTAGAAATCAGGGGCTGACTTTGTAAGGCCCGGAGACATGTTTCGCACGGAGCACACGAAGGACGCGGAGATTAGAGAATTACTCAATCTTACTCCGTGTCCTTCGTGTGCTCCGTGCGAAACAGAAAGAGCTAGGGCAGCTTCTGCGCCCGTACCGTCCTGGTCTGCTTCGTGCGAAAGGCTTCCCATTTTTTCCTCAGCACATCGTCGTGCAAGGCGAGGATGGAAATCGCGAGCAACGCGGCGTTCTTTGCGCCAGGTTCACCTATGGCCAGCGATCCGACCGGAATGCCCGCCGGCATCTGCGCGATGGAGAGAAGCGAATCGAGGCCCTTCAGCGCGCGGCTTTCCACGGGAATTCCAAGCACCGGCAACGTCGTGAAGGCCGCCGCCATGCCGGGCAGATGCGCCGCGCCTCCGGCACCGGCGATGATCACTTGCAGGCCACGGTTCTGCGCGGCTCCCGCGTACTCGGCCAACCAGTGAGGCGTGCGGTGAGCCGAGACCACGTTCTTCTCATAGGCCACACCGAATTCTTCCAGAATCGCGGCCGTGGCCGAAAGTGTTTTCCAGTCCGAGACACTACCCATGATCAGACCGACTTTTATGCCGGTTTTTGCCTTGGCCTTCATTTACTTCTTCTTGGCCTTGGCCTTCTTTTTGATGGGAGTCTTGACCGGCTTGGCCGAGACGATTTCTGGCGCATAGACGGTGATCAGGACTTCCGCCGAGAGCGCCGTGACCCGCTTCAAGGTCGCCGGGCTCAGGCTCAGGCAAAGCGCCTTGTAGCGCTTTGATTCAGATGTCCCGCTCTCGATACCGATATCAAAACGACGCGCCGCAGCCTTCTTCCAGACGGCCTTGGCCTTGGGCGAAAGGTCTTCGATCAGATCGCAAAACGCATTGATGATCGAATCGGGATCCTGATCGTCACCGGCATAAACCTCGACAGCCAGCAGGTTGGGCACATCCGGCAAGGGGCCGTTGTGCAAGATGTGAACCTTGTCGCCAAATTCCTTGGCGATCAGTTCCAACGATTGGTTCGATTCAAGTTCCAGGTCAACATTAAGAAATTCGGGCAACATGACGACATTAATAGGCGTTAACGCAGCGTTTGTCGAAGGATCAGTTTAAGTTTGCCCAATAGTCACTTGCGAAAGCTGCGTCATTAGGTGAAGCCGGATGGTTCAAAATTATTTTAAATTGGCGTAAGGCGATCAAATGGAGCATCTTCTCCCATGGTTGCTGACCATCGTTTCGATTATGTTGTCCTCGGTTCCGGGATCGCGGGACTGACTTTTGCCCTGAATGTCGCAGAAAAAGGTTCGGTGGCGGTCATCACCAAGAAGAACCGGGCGGAATCGAATACCAATTATGCCCAGGGGGGGATTGCCTGCGTGACCTCGACGGAAGACACCTTTGATCTTCACGTCCGCGATACTCTCGAAGCCGGCGCGGGACTCTGTCGTGAGGATGTCGTCCGCGGAATTGTCGAGGAAGGACCGGAGCGGATCAAGGAGCTGATCGACCTGGGCATGTCATTTAGCGAACGGGAAAACGGCGGTCACCAGGAGCTTGATCTCGGCAAGGAGGGTGGCCATTCCAAGCGACGCATCCTGCATGCCAAGGATATTACTGGCCGGGAAATTGAGGGGGCCCTGCTCACCGCTCTCGCTCTTCATCCCAATATTGAGATGTTTGAGAATCACGCCGCCATTGATCTGATCACGCGGCGCAAGCTTGGCTTTACCACGGACAATCGCTGCCTCGGCGTCTATGTGCTCGATGTCAAAAGCGGGAAAGTGGAGACTTTTGCCAGCCAGCATGTCCTGCTTGCCACGGGCGGATGCGGCAAAGTTTATCTTTATACCACCAACCCGAGCATCGCCACGGGCGACGGCGTGGCCATGGCTTATCGCGCCGGGGTGCCGGTGGCGAACATGGAATTCATTCAGTTTCACCCCACCTGTCTGTTCCATCCCAAAGCGCGTTCTTTTCTCATTAGCGAGGCCGTTCGCGGGGAAGGTGGCATCCTGCGCAACAGCGAAGGCAAGCCCTTCATGGATGGCGTCCATCCCCTCGCCTCACTCGCCCCGCGCGATATCGTGGCGCGCGCGATTGATGCCGAACTGAAACGGACGGGCGCGGAATGTGTCTACCTTGACATCACCCACAAGAGCCGCGAGTTCCTGGAGAATCGTTTCCCGGCCATTTACTCAAAGTGTCTGGAGTGCGGCATCGACATGGCGCTGGAGCCGATCCCGGTCGTACCTGCCGCCCACTACCAATGCGGTGGAGTCGTCACCTCACCGGAAGGACGCACTGAGTTACCCGGACTCTGGGCGATGGGGGAAGTCGCCTGCACCGGGCTGCACGGCGCGAATCGGTTGGCGAGCAATTCCCTGCTTGAGGCGTTGGTCGTCGCCCACCGCGCCGCGGAAGCGGTGAAAAAAGAGAAAGCACCCAAGAAACAAAAGGACATACCGCCGTGGCAAAGCGGTTCGGCCCAGGATGCCGATGAATTGGTCGTCATTTATCACAACTGGCGAGAAATCCGGCAATTGATGTGGGACTATGTCGGCATTGTCCGGACAACGAAGCGTCTCCAACGGGCCGCGAGCCGGTTGCGCAGCCTGGGTGTTGAAGTGCAGGAATATTATTGGAACTACAAGATGACGTGCGACTTGATCGAGTTACGCAACCTCGTGCTGGTGGCTGAATTGATTGTCGATAGCGCACTCAGCCGCCATGAAAGCCGCGGGTTGCATTTCACCCTCGATTATCCGGAAACCGATACGAGCTCACCTCCCGGCGATACGTTGCTGAAGCCGGAGTAAAGAACTCGGCCGCTTGCAATGGGTGTTCAAGGCGGTTGCTTGAATTCGAGGTGATATCATGCCACGATATCGCCGTGCGAACCATCGTTGACTTCTCCAAGGAGCAGATCGCAGCTTTGGACAGTTACGCCAAAGTTAAAGAAATTTCCCGGGCGGAAGCGGTTCGCGAATCGGTCGCGGCCTATTTGCCGAGAAAGACTGTGAAGACCGACTTTCGCAATCACCCTGCCTTTGCAAGTTGGAAGCCGCCCAAAAATTTTGACTCGGTTGAATCGGTCCGCAAGCTTCGAGCGGAGTGGGATCATCGCGGGTGAAAGCCCTGTTCGACACCAATATCCTGATTGATTTCACGATCGGTCTGGAGCCTGCCTTAAAGGAATTCGAACGCTATGACGAGATCGCAGTATCGCGAATCGTCTGGATCGAATTCCTGAGCGGTGCCAAAACACCCGGCTATGAAATTCCTCGCCCCACTTTCGACGCTCGCCCTTAGTTATGTTCTCTTCTTCGGCTATCTGATCGGTTCTTACGACAGCCTGCCGCAGCATGTGGCCAGTCATTTTGATTTTCAGGGTCAGCCCGATGGTTGGATGAGCCGTAACGATCTGGTCGGGTTTACCGTCGGCCTCGGCATATTCATGCCGGCCGTCCTCGTGGGCCTAATGGCCAGCGCGGGACGGATTCCGGTCCATTTGGTCAATCTCCCCAACCGGGATTATTGGCTGGCACCAGAACGAAGAAAAGAGACCTCCTCCGTTCTCCTCTACTATGCGCTCTGGTTTGCGTCCATGAACGTGCTGTTCGTTACCGGCGTCCATTGGCTAGTGGTTCAAGCCAACAAGGCGGGAGGTTCCCAGCACTTGGATGAGACGGGTATTGTTATCGTTCTCGGGGGATTTCTTCTCGGCAGCGGCCTGTGGATTGGGCTGCTCAAGAGGCAGTTTAGTGTGGAGGATTAATTTAAGGTCGCGCCCGAAAGTTGACCCCTCGACAAACTATTGGAGTCTGGCTAATGTCTCCATTCCTGATAGGCTTTCTCCATACCTTTATCTTGTTCCATGATGCACCGTAAAACCCTCCCCGCTTGGCCCGGCGTCCTGGAGCACTACCGCGAGTACATGAGCTGGATTCCCGAGGGCGCGAAAATCGTTACGCTCCAGGAAGGCAGCACGCCGCTGATTCCCGCCCCGCGCCTGGCCAAGGAAGCCGGTGGTGGCTTCGAACTCTTTCTGAAGTACGAGGCCCTCAATCCGACCGCCTCGTTCAAAGACCGGGGAATGACCGCGGCCATGACCATGGCCCTGGCCCGCAACGCCAAGCTCGTCATTTGCGCCAGCACGGGCAACACATCCGCCGCCGCCGCCGCTTACGCCGGTCGCGCAGGCTTGCGCTGCGCCGTATTGCTGCCGGACGGCAAGATCGCCTTGGGCAAGCTGGCCCAGGCGCGGATGTATGGGGCCGAGATCATTGCCATCCGGGGTAATTTTGACGATGCCCTTCGACTTGTGCGGGAGCTCGGAACCAAACCCGATGTTGAGGTGGTCAATTCGGTCAACCCAGTACGTATCGAAGGCCAGAAGACCGCCGCTTTCGAGATTTGCGACGTCCTCGGCCGTGCGCCCGACTTCCACTTCCTCCCAGTGGGAAATGCCGGAAACATCACGGCCTACTGGAAAGGCTTCAAGGAATATCACCAGCACGGTGTGATTCCGACCCTGCCCCGCATGTGCGGCTTTCAGGCGGCTGGTTCCGCACCGATCGTGCTGGGACGTCCCGTAACCGATCCCCAGACCATCGCCACGGCCATTCGCATCGGCAATCCCGCCAGTTGGCAGGGAGCCAGCACCGCTGTGACGGAATCCCACGGATTAATCGAGAGCGTCACAGACGAGGAGATTCTCGCCGCCTATGCGATGGTTGCCCAACTGGAGGGTGTTTTCGCCGAACCAGCTTCTGTCGCCCCCCTCGCCGGACTCCTTCGCATGGGACGGGCAGGACTGATTCCCAAGGGGAGCCTCATTACAGCGACCCTGACCGGGCATGGGCTCAAGGATCCGGATACCGCGATGGGTCAAAGCAAGACGGAGGCCATTGTCGTCGATCCGACCGTCGAAGCGGTCATGGCAAGTCTGTCATTTTCCTAAACCACAATTGTGCTAAGTATTGGGTAGACCAATGGCATATGGGCTGCTCAAGTGGACGAACTTATGGATTCTGATCCAGTCGCGATAGCAATCCGTGAAGTCCTGACGGACATCCGTCAGCGCAAACGCGTTGAGGAAATCCTCGAAATGGTCTTGAGCTATTGCTCGGACCTCGCCAAGGCGGTGCATGGATCCATCGTCACCGTCGACCATAATTCCCGGAAACTCATTATAACCTCGGTTCGCGGGGAAGATTGGACGCTGGAGAAGCAGATGTGCCAACTCACGCTGGGCGAGGGACTGACCGGCCACGTCGCCCTGACCGGCAAGCCCTACCTCTGTACCGATACCAGTGTCGATCCCAACTACTTTTCACTCTTTGAAAATGTCCGCTCCGAATTGGTCGTTCCCATCATCGTTGAGGAGAAAGTCTGGGGATTAATCAATCTCGATGGAACAGACGCCAATGCGTTTAACGATTCGACCCTGGCCACCATCGCCTTGCTGGCCGAGTTGGCCGCATTTGCGATCAAGCTTCGGATCGATTTGACCGAACAGGAACGCCTGCAGCGTCACCTGATTCAATCAGAAAAGCTCGCCTCACTCGGGGAAACGATTGCGGGCATCGCCCATGAAATCAATAATCCCCTCACCTCGATCCTGACCAACGCCCAATTGCTCGCCTTGCGCCGGGGCGGCCCCGCAGATGAGACCTCGATCAACACGATTCTCGTTGAAGCCAAGCGGACGGCGGACTTGGTGAAGAACCTCCTCGCCTTCAGCCGCAAGGAATCCAAGAAGCGCGAAGTCATCGGGATTAATGAGCTCATCAAGCAGGCGGTCAATCTCAAGCGCTATCAGCTCCGCGTAAATAATATTCAATTGATCTCCGAGCCGTGCGAGACCTCCTTTCCTGTTTTGGTCACGGCGCAGCAGATGCAGCAAGTGCTGCTTAACCTGCTGAACAACGCTGAGCAGGCCATCGCCAAGACGGACCGGCAGGGCATCATCCGGGTCGAGGGGGGACGACGGGGAGACAAGGTTTTCATCACCGTGACGGATAACGGCGGCGGCATTCCACCTCATATCCTTCCTTTCATTTTCGATCCCTTTTTCACGACCAAGAACCTTGGGGAAGGCACGGGTCTGGGACTCTCGATTGCGCATACGTTGATCGAGAACCATGGGGGCACCATTTCCGCGAAGAGTGAACCGGGCAATACCGTTTTCACGATTGAATTGCCGCTCGCTCGCAGTCCCAAAGTACCGACGACTTCCAAGGAGACCCAGCCGCTGACCGTCATTCCCCATCACCATTCCAAAATCCTCGGGCGAGTTCTCGTGGTGGATGATGAGACGGCCATCGTGGATGCGATTTGTGAATTTCTTGATCTCCAAAACATCAAGGCTGACAAAGCCAATGATGGCCAGGAGGCGCTCGTTCTCCTGGGTAAGAATCGCTATGACGCGATCATCAGTGATATACGCATGCCGGGCATTGATGGGCCGCAACTCTATGAGCGGGCCACGGCAGCCAATCCCCAATACCGGAGCCGGTTTCTCTTCATGAGTGGCGACCTGGTTCGGGATACCACCCAGAGCTTTGTCACGTCTCTGAACTGCGCCTGCCTGGCCAAGCCATTTCCGTTGCAATTACTATTTCAGCACCTGGGTCCTCACCTCGATCAGTACTCCAGCACCGGCCCGAATTCGCCCGTGCCGCGGATTGTTTCCTAGACGTTGAGGTCAAAGCCTGTTTCGACCTAACATAACTTTAAGACAACACCGCTTTACAAGTTTAGCAACTCAGGGTTGGCTAAGAGTTATCCCATGTCTTCGTTTCGTTTCTCCGGCTTTTGCCTTCTGATTATCGTCCTGGCCACTTTTCCGCTTCATGCCGCGCATACCGATGCAACCACGCCACCTACGGATACGCCCAGTGGAAACGCCACTGCCCCGCCGCCCCCTCCTCCCAGCCCAACCGCCGCCACTGCACCCTCGCCGACCAATCCACTTCCAGGCGTAACATCGCCTTCCGCTCCCGGCCCTGACTCCTCACTTCAGAAACCCAAACCGACGAGTGCCGCTCCCTTGGGCACCCCCGTTCCCGAGGGATCAGAAGCGGAAAAATCGGTGGTGCAAATCATCACGGCTTTCCAGGAACCGAACTGGGCCGCGCCCTGGATTTTTGATTCCCCTCATTTTGCCTCCGGCACCGGTTTTCTTATCGACGGCAACCGGATCATGACCAATGCCCATGTCGTCGCCTGGACCAAACAGCTTCTCGTCCGTCGCTACCACGATCCCCAACGCTATTTCGCCAAGGTCGAATTCGTTGCCCACGATCTTGATCTCGCGATCCTCAAGATTGTCGATCCCAACACAGGCGAGGAAAATGCCGACTTCTATCAAGGCATGAAGCCACTCGAATTCGGCCCCCTCCCCAAGGTACGCTCAACCGTGGTGACTTATGGTTTCC
>CAIPBM010000016.1 GCA_903863295.1 uncultured Verrucomicrobiota bacterium
ACCCTGGGCTGAAAGCTTGCCAGCCTTTCAGGCTGGCTTTCCGTGCTGCCTCACAGGCTGTGCACTATAGATTTAAGGGCTCTAGTCTATCACGATCCGATGGAGGCCGATTCCATTTCAGTTTTTGAACCCACACTTTTGCGCACGACGTTTTGGCGGTAGATGCTCGCCACGGCATTGCGGACAAACTGCTCGTCCGTAATCATCTCATCGACCTTTTCTTCAAAGGAAACCAGCGAGCGAAAATAAGCGGCGATCTGCGCGAAGAGCTCCACCCGGGCCTTGGGATCCATCTCGTCGCGGCGCAGGATCGCGTCGAGAGCAAGGGCAACTTCCGACGGTTTCACCCGCTGACGCAGACGAGCTTCCAGATGGGGATAATCGTGGAACGAATTGTACTTCGATTCCTTGAGCTGCTGGGTATCGAGAACGAACGTTTCCGGGATGGAGACGACCACGGTATTGGCGGCCAGGTCGCCGAGACGTTGTCCGCGACGGGTGATGAACGAAACGAGCCCGCCGAGGAGATAGCCGACGGGGAGGATGTCGACGGGCCGGAGAAGATTGCGGATGACGATCTGGTTGAGTTGCAGTTTCAATCCTGAGGCATCCATCACACGCAAACGCAGAACCTGCTTGCCCCACGATTGGCCACGCCATTGCCATTCGGTAAAAATTCCGTAGCCCACCGAAAGCACCGAATAACTGATGATATAGACGGCGCGTGAAAAATCGGGGCTGAGCAATGCCAAAAATTGAGTGCCCATGCCGATGATCGTGCTGGCGCTGATGATGGCGGCACCATCCACCGTCCAGGCGAGAAAACGGGTGAAGAGCCCGGCAATGGTCAGGTTGAAAACCACGCCTTCCGGCGTCTGGATCTGGAGGGTTTTACGCCCGGAAAGATTCAGGATCATCGGGGTGTTTCCTCCGGGCCTGCCTTGCGCCCGCTGAAGGTCAGGAAGGAAAAGAGAAGCGTCAACTGAATCAGGCCAAAAGCAATTTTAACTTCATAGGGCAGAACCGGTTCATGATACTGGGAAAAGAAGGCCTCGATGATTCCGGCCCAGACGAGGAGCAGGGAGAAGCCGCCGATCAGCGTGACGAGATCGTTCCGCACCGCCTGCAACCGCCCGAGCAGCGTCAATCGCTGGCGAGAACCGATCAGCGCGGAAGCGAGTACAAAGCCCGCCTGCCCCGCGATCATGACGGAAGGAATTTCGACCGAGCCGTGGGGAAGAAGCCAGCCGATGAGAAAGCGGGTCTGCCCGTCCTGGATGTAATCGAGCGAGATCGCGCCGATCATGACGCCATTATAAAAAAGAATGATGACCGTGCCCACGCCGTAAGTCATGCCCAGCGCGAGAGTGAAGAGCGAGACCCGGATATTATGGGTCATGAGTTGCCCGGCAAAGCCCGCCTTGCGTCCATTGAGCTCCTTGCCCTTTTCCTTTTCCTCATGCGCGACCCGTTCGCTCGGCTTCTGCATCAGGTGCGAAAACGGCATGAAGGTTTCCTTCGAGTCGGGATCGACATAAAGAATTCCCGCGCCGAACGACGCACCCAGCAGGGTCAGCCCGAGCGAGCACCAGAACGCCAGGATGTGCTTGCGGAAGGTGCGTGGAAGTTCCCGCGTGAACCAATCAAGAAAGAGGAACCGACGCCGGGGATCGCGCGTTTCATGAATTTCGCCATAAGCGCGCGCGACCATCGCCTCCAGATGGCGAACGATTTCCGGCGAAGAGGCAAATGTGGAAATGCGGAGCAGATCGGATGAGGCGCGATCGTAGAGATAATGGAACCGCCGGGTTTGCTCGAGCGAAAGTCGGAGATGAGGATCGTCCTCGATCTTTTTCAACAACGCTTCCAGTTCGTCCCAGGCGGGACGTTCCGTGCGGATGAATTGTTGGAGATCGAGGATCATAGGAGTTGCCGTTGTTTGACGCGAAGATAGTTCGAAAGGGTCTCGGCGCTGAACTGTTCCTGAGAAAAGAGGGAAAGGGTGACGCCATGCTGCCGGAGCGCGAGAGTCATTTGCCGCAAGTCGTGCCAGGCCAGGTGCCGCGCGAGGTCGCCATAAATGTCATCCACACTGGCGACATCAGGATTGGAAAAGACGGGCTGGATGTTGCCGGGCTGGAGCATGTGGACGAAGACAAGATGCTTTTTGCAGAGGACATCGGCGGCGCGTTGAAACGATTCCATGAGAATCGGATCGTCGAGATCAGTCATGAAGATGAGCAGTGCGCGGCGACGCAGGCGAAGACTGATGAAGGAAGCGACTTCCTCGAAATCGGGCGAGACCGCGCTCGGCTCCAGACGATATAGCGCTTCCCGGCAGGCGCCGTAGTGCTCCTTGCCGTTGCGGGCGCGGACGAAATTCAGGACGTTGTCGTTGAAGGTGAGCAGGCCAAACAGATCGCCCTGCTTTTCCGCCGCCAGGCCGAGAACGAGCGTCGAGGCGATGTAGCGATCCAGATGCGTGCCTTGGCTCGGATCGCCCGGAACCTGGAGACGACCGGAAAGCCGGGAGGAATCGATGATCACATAAATCTCCTGGGTTTTCTCGATTTGAAAAACCTTGGTGATCGGGTGACCGCGCCGGGCGGTGGCTTTCCAGTGGATCGTGTCGTAGCCGTCGCCGGGAACGTATTCGCGCAGCTTTTCAAATTCCCGGCCCTGGCCCATCTGGCGCATCGCCTGCATCCCGCTGTGGCGACTGCGAAGAAAGATGGCCGCGACTTGCTTGCGTTCCGATTCGAGGTTGGGATATACGCGGACTTCAGTGGTTTTGGAACTGTGGCCACGAATATCCCAGAGTCGAATGGGGGAAGGGGTCTCGAAATAGCAGCCAGCGATCTTGAACAGCCCTCGCTGGGTGGGGGAACACTCGCAGGCGACGAAGTGTTTGCCAACCTGCCCGGGAAGCTGAAACTCGAATTCCTCTTTCGCGGGGACAAGTTCGATGGGATAAGCCAGCGCGACCCGCAGTTTCAAGGCGCGGGGTGATGCCGTTTGAAACGCGATCTCAAAAGTCGCTTTCCGGTTTTGAATCCAGCGGAGTTTATCAGGAACAGTAACTTGAACCGATTTCAACCAGCGGCAACCGAGGATCGCATCAACCGTCGCCAGCAAAAAAAGGAGCGCCAGCAACCCGAGCGCCGGGAACGCAAATCCCGGCAGGCAAACGGCCGTTCCGAGCAAGGGAACGAGCGTGAGTGCAGCGAGAAATATAAGCTCGGGGCGCGGGACGATCATCGGGGAACGGGAACCGATTGGAGGATTTGCTGGAGGACTTCGGTCAGGGAGAGGCCTTCGATTTCGTACTCGGGCCGCAGGATGAGGCGATGTTCCAGGACCGGGATCACCATGCTGCGGACATCATCAGGGCTGACGAAATCGTGCCCGAACAAAGCGGCGTTGGCGCGGCTCGACATCAGCAGCGACTGCGTGGCGCGCGGGCCGGCACCGACCAGGATCGCCTCGTGCGTGCGGGTGGCGCGGACAATATCGAGGATGTAGCCCAGCATCTCATCGCGCACGGCCAGTTGTTCCAGCGTCGCGCGCGATTCCTGAAGATGCTCGATGGTGAGCAGCGGCTGGACCACGCCATTGGTCAACGAGGCCTCGGGCGAATCGTGGCCGAGCATCCGGCGCGCGAGATCGAGTTCGTCCGCCCGCTCCGGGCAGGGCATGGTGATCTTGAGCGCAAAGCGATCCTTCTGGGCCTCGGCCAGGGGATAAGTGCCTTCGTACTCGACCGGATTTTGCGTCGCGAAAACGGTGAAGGCAGAGGAGAGCTGATAGGTATGCCGGTCGATGCTGACCACCCGCTCCTGCATGGCCTGGAGCAGCGCCGACTGGGTCTTGGCCGGGGCGCGGTTGATTTCATCCGCGAGGAGAAACGTGGTGAAGATCGGACCGGGCACGAGGTTGAACTCGTTCTTTTGGAAGTTGAAAACGCTGGTGCCGGTGATGTCGGCCGGCATGAGATCAGGCGTGAATTGAATGCGCGAGAAATCGCAGCCGAGGACATGGGCCAGGGTGCGGACGAGCAGCGTCTTGGCCACGCCGGGTACGCCCTCGATCAAGGCGTGTTGGCCGATGAGGATCGCGATGATGGCCTTGTCGATGACGTCCGCCTGGCCGATGATGACTTTTCCCACTTCGGCCCGGACGGACTGAATGACGTGGCTGAGTTGCTCAAGGTTTTGTTGCATAGGGGTCTTTCTTTTTTCCGGGGACGTTGATTTGACGAATTTCGTGATAAGCCTGGACGATCTCTGCGGGTTCGGTCACCGAGAGGATCGCTTCCATCTCTGCCACGCGGGACTGAAGGTGCTTGCGACCGGGAGTGACCCCGCGCTTCCATTCGGTGAAACAGGTATTCAGGATATCGGATGCGGGAATATTGCGGCGCAGCAGATTGACCAGGCCGCTGCGGGAATCCTTGCCGGAGATGGCCCCACCCAGCGGCGCCTGAGCGTCCGTCCCTTGCGGCGGTACCAGCGGCAGGCTGTTGCGCCAGAGAAAAAGCAGGACCACGCCGAGGATGCCGAAGAGAAAACCCTCAAGACGGAATTTCTCCGCGAGACGCATGATGCCTTCCTGCTCCTGGGTGCCCAGATGGGATTCATCGAAAAGCAACGTGCCGGGCCATCCGGCGAGCGTATTCAGGAGCATAGGACGCCGGTCATTGCGGAGGGCCTCGTTGCTGATGAAATAGGAATCACTGGCGAGGAGAATTTCTCCCTTGCCCCAGCGGCGGCGCATCAGGACGGGGCGAAGCTTGGCGTAATAGAGAGGATTCCATTCCGGCTCGATGCGGACAAAATAGAGGGCCGATTTCCAGGGCACCGACGTTTCCAGTCCCGTACCGTGGGCGAGGAGAGCGAGAACTTCCGGCGGCTCGGAATCTTGATCAGAGGTGCTGGTTGAAGAGGTCGTGTCATCGTCCTTTTTGCTTTTGGTCGCTTCATGGAGTTCCCAGCCAAAGCCCCATAACGCGGCGAGGGAGCGTTGATACTCTGGCGGAGCTGGATCCTTCTCCTTGGTGGAATCGTCGTCGTTCGATTGCTCGCGGTGAAGTTCGTCACGTTCGTATCGTTCCTGCCGGGTCTGGTAATCGGGCGAGTTCGGATCGGTCACCGACGATTTGTCCTGCGTGGCTGGTTGCCCCTTCGGAACGTCTTTATCGGGAGTCTTCTTGTCGTCCTTCTTCGTATCGTCGTCTGATTTCGCATACGGCTTTTCCGGGGCCAGGGTGATGATGACGCGCCCGCCCTCCCTGACAAAGGTATCGAGGGCCTCGACTTCCGTTTTGGAGAACGACGAAATCTGATACGAATCGAGGCCGAGAAAAAGGAGACCATTCGGTTTGCTCTCCAGCTCGCGATGAAGGGTCAGGAAGCCGCGCGAAACCTTGTAGCGCCCGGTGGCCTCCAGAGCTTCGTAAAAGGCGCGCGTGCCCAGCGGATCAGCCCGCATCGTGGAGTAGGCGGGATAGACATCGCCCCGTTCGTAGCGCAGCAAGAGCAGCCGGAGGAGAATGCCGACGAAGACGATCGCCACGATCAACGCCAGGGCCGGAATGAGCCAATTACGTCGCGGCATGGCTCCTCATTTGTTGATGGTTGGCCCGCATGGTGTCGATAATGGCACTCGTGGCGTCGTGCGTGCCGTACCAGGAGGCTTCAAAGAGATTCACATTCTCCCGGAAAAATCCGAGTACGGTCACGTTCCCGCGCAAACGGCGGGTGAGCTCAATCAGGTAATCGCGATTCGATTTGGACGGCCCGAGTCGAACGAGTTGCTGCTGGGCGAGCACGGAGAGTGTCGCGAGATAAAAAGCGCGCACGGCAAGGCGCAGTTCTCCCTTTTCAATCATCTGCTGGGCCAGTGAGAGCCAGGAATCTTCCGGGAGCTCGTCCGCCTGCACGTCCTCGGCTGCGAGGTCGACGGTGCGGATTGACGGCGCGGCCAGGGTGACGGTGGCCGGGGAGGTTCTTCGGCGGAAGCGAAGGAACAGCCAGTAGACCAGAATCAGGAGGACAACCGTCGCGAAGAGAACCAGGATCAATCTCCACGGAATCTCCCCGAATCCTGACCAAGAGGAGGAAGAGGAGGAATCGTGCTTCGTCTCAACCTTGGCGAGCCATTTCCAGAACTTCGCCAGCAGCTCGGCCAGCGGTTTGATCACATGCTCGAAGTACTTGACCACGGCACGGAGGTTCCGCACGAGCCAGCCATCCTTTTCCTCGGCTTCAGGAGCTTCCGCACGTGGCAGGCGCCACGCATACTCGTCCTTTTGCAGCGTCTTTTGGATCGATTGATCAAGCTTGGCCGAGGAAGGATCCAGCTTGACCAGGGGTTTGCTTTTGGCCGGCGTGGTGTTCGCATCTGCTGCGAAGGAACTTCCCATCGCCAGGAGTGAAAGAAGAACAACAGCGGCCAGGGCTTTGGTTAAATGACGGGAGGATCGTTCCATCTGATAGCGGCGCAGGGCCGATTTCAGGTCGGCCCCATTCAGCCGTGCGCGTCCATAAAAGCAGCGCAAGGCGTAGATGGCTTTATTGAGCGGATTGAGCAGCAGAAAGGAGAAGACCGCCACATCGAGATAGAAGCTGCTGTTGTTCCAGGCATAGGAATTATCCTCAAAGACAGTTTCGATGCCGAAAAGCATGTTGAGCAGCGAGGGCACCGTCATGCAGAAAACGGCCAGGTTCGCGTAGAGGACAACCGAGGCCGCGAGCAGGATGGTGATGATCAACACATTTTGTTTCGACCAGAGCCCGGCCAATTCCGATGCCTCCCGGATGCTCGAACGAACGGTGCTTTTGGGTCCCGTGCCTATGATGGAGTAATTGTGGAAGAAGGCCTGAACCCAGGCGAAAGGAATCGTGATGAGGATTGCGAGTGGATAGACGATGAAGAAGCTGCCCGCGGCGATTCCTTGCAACAAGGCGGTATTGAGCCAGCGCTTTGCCGTCCAGGGTTCAGGGTCTTCTCCCTCCAGTTGCGCGAGCAGTTGACGTGCGAACACGGCCTGGCACGTCTTCATCCAAAGATAAAGCACGGTCAGCATCAAGGCGGTGCCGGGCAGACGGCTCTCGGCGTCGGCACTTTCGGTCATCTCAAACCAGAAATAAATCAACCCAAGACAGAACGGGAGTGCGCCGAGGTAATAGACGGCAAGAGTCGCCAGCGGAGTTTGCCGAAGCAGCGAAACGGCCTCGTCGAGAATGTCGACCGCACGCGGGCCCTTGACGGAACTCTCGGTGGAAAATCGCGGTTTGTCCGGCATGGCTACCAGCCTCCCGCGCTGTGAAATTGGGACGGAATGGTCAGCAGCAAATTACCGAAGACCAGGAAAACAATATAGATCACCACGACGGCCAGAAGCGCGAGGGCCAGTCGCGGAACCAAGGCCCATTTGTGGCGGGCCGTTTCCTTCTTCAGCGAAAGCTTGGCCAGGCACGAGGCGCAGAGCACCCGGTCGTCATGTTCCGTGATGCATTCCCGGCAAAAATAATGGGTGCATTCCGGACAGCGCGCGGAGGCTTCGCGTTGCGGATGATTGGAACAGCGTTGCTGCCGGAGTGGAATGGCCGCTGCTTTCACGGAGATGCTTTCTAGGCGGCCACCTGAGAAACGTCAGGTGGGGCGGTTGTAGTCTTATCACGCAGGAAGGCGACCAGGATCGGTACCTTGTTCATGCGCCGGGGCGTGGGGAGATCAAGTATCTGGACCTCGGTATTAATCTGGCAAATGCAGGCTTGTCCCTGAAGCCAGTTCATAAAAAACCAGATGAGGAAGGGGAGGCTCAGGAGATCGGCCAGCCACCAGTACATGGGGGTCAGGTTGAGCAGAAAGACGCCCAGGAAAAGCAGGCCGGAAAGGATGCCCGCGTAGATTTGGCCGTTGGTCTTCCTGACCGCGATATACCGGATGTCCCGGAAAAAGACCCGCTTGTATTCCTCGGAGTAGCCGGTGTTTTGGACCAATAGCAAATGGTCGGGCCCAGCGTAAAGACGCACCCGCACGCCGATTTGCAAACTACCGAAACCGGTGCCGAGACCCTTGATGGGCGCGTAATTGCTTTTCATCGGTGGTGCAGGCCCCTCGGGTAGACAAAAATGAACGTCACAAAGATGATCCCCAACACGAGCGTGATCGTGGAAACGATAATCGAGATGATAAACCGGGTCTTGCTGACACCGAGCAGGCTGCCCGGGCTATTCCAATGGCGAATAGCGATGTAAATCGAGGCTGGGGCCATGATCGCGGTGAGGATGCCGCAGGAGGCAAAGCCAAGAACTCCGGAAAAAACGGCAAGGGAAAGCGCGATGCTATCGTATCGCGTCCGGGTATTTTCAAGCGTGGTCAACTTGCCCTTTTTCTTGCCGGAAGAGAGACAATTCGGACAGAGATGATCGTTTCCCATTTCGATAGAGCAGAGGGAACAGACCAACCGTCCGCAGCCATCGCAAACGCCCACGGCCTGCTTGGTCGCGTGGTAGAAACAGCTTGCCTCCGTGTGATCAACGAGGCTGGCGCTGGCCGTCCCCACCGGAGCCGCGCGGAAAAAAGGCGGAAAGAAAAACGCCTCGAGGTAGGAGGCACAATTGGGACAGGGAGACGCGATTTCGTTCGTGCCCGGCTCAATCCGAAATTCAGTCTTGCACTTCGGACACGCAAAAGTGGACGCGGGCATAAATCCAGCCCCGGTTACGCGTCGGCAACCACGACCCGGGTATTGCAAATCCGGTCATGCAAGGCCCGCTTTTCCGGATCCCAGAAGGCCATCAAAAAACCGATGTAGAGAATAAGACCACTAAGGATCCGTGCGAAATAACGTCCTGTTGCGCGTGCGTAAGAAACACGATCCCCCTCCGCAGTTACGATTTTGATCTTCATCAACATCTTACCCGGCGTAGCGCCAAATTTTCCGACGAAGAAAATCTCATAAAAAGCGGGTATCCCCCACTGAATCGCAATAATGGCTATGGAGGCATAAATCGGAAGACCAGAACGTCGACCAAGCAGGGCACTTGAACCGCCGATTAATATCACTGGAATAACGGTTATAATCACCAGCGCAAACCAATCCGCAATAAATGCTATAAATCTTCTTCCGATTGTCGCATAAACAAAAGTTCCCTTCGGCGCGACACCCTCTTTAATGCGTTGAAAAAAGATCGGCTTGCACGTCGCGCAGACCCACGAATTCTCGTACTGGAGCATCTCGCTCTCAGGAAACAGCTTGCCGCATTCGGCGCAGGTCTGGGTCGGCCCGGTCGTCGCAGGGGCGGCAGCGGTGGTGTGGAAGGGGGCCCAATCGGCCATGCCATCCGTCCATACCGGGGTATCAAGCGAGATCACGCTTCGCTCCTGGAGCCGCTGAAGTTCAGCCAGCTCCACCGGACCTTGATTGCCGCCGTTGATGTAGTAGTACCAAGCCATAGGGGACTCGAAAGGTGTTAGTCGTCCCCGCTTGGGCCGACAAGCAAAATATGAGGCAACGTTACATTTCAATAAACGTTGAAAAATTCCCCCGAATTCCGTTAAGGAGATTTTGAAGAAAGCCGGCCATGCCCATACAAGGAAAGATGCTGAGCCAATTTAGGTATCTATCCTGTGGAAAGAGGGTAGTCTCGGGCCATGGCCAAAACTTCCTCCCATCGTCTGGTATTCGCGAAAGACCGTTTTCTGAACCTCGGCGATGCGGTGCCCAGCACCCTGCGGGATGATTCCGGCAAGCGCCTGCCCGTCGGCGGACGCTGCATGGTTGATAGCATCTACCACAATGAAGTGGCGGGTCAGTTTGTCGTGACCATCAGCCATTATCCTGAAGTTAAAGTCTGAGATTATCTTCTCCGGGGAATAACAGGGATTCCTCTTGCGCCATGCCAAATTGTCAAGACTTCCACTAATTTCTTTTGGGCATTCACCCTGTAAAAGATTCGGTAGCTCCAACACACGATTTCGCGAATCTTGCCGTTGGAATTCCGCGGATAGGGCGGACCAATCAGGGGAAACGCTGCGAGCATACCTACGGTTTCGTAAATGTCGGAGCCGACACGGCGAGCTGCCTGGGGATCGTCCTTCGAAATGTACGAAGCGATAGCTCTCAGGTCTGCCAGGGCTGAATCGGTCCAGACTATTTTGCAGTCCATGAGGAAAGCAATTTCTTCACTTCATCATGGGGAGTCGTTCGTCCTGCATCGGCGGCTTCCTCGCCCCGGTGGATAGCGGCAAGAATTTCAACCTCTTCAGCGATCTGCTGGAGAGAGGCCTGCTCAGGCAAACCAGAAATGGTTTCCAAGACCCGTTGCTTATCCGTCATTCCTGCATTCTAAAAGGTCGGGCTCAATTCGCAAGTGAGATTCAAATCTTCTTCGCCGGCTTCCGCCCTGCCCCGCGCGCGGGTTTTGGGTAGGCTACCGTTTTCAGCTTCGGTTCAATCTTGCTCAGCCCGGCTTGCTGTTTGAGTTCCATGATTTGGTCGCGCAGGAGCGCGGCTTTCTCATAGTGCATGGAGGCGGAGGCCGAGAGCATTTCCTCCTCAAGTTCCTGCAGCACCTGCATCACGTCCATATCCGGGCTCGCCTCGCCGACGACCCCACCCGCGATCTGCCGTCCCTTCAGCACGTTGCCCAGGCTTTCCTGCACCGCGCGGACAACGGAGCGGGGCGTGATGCCATGCTCGGTGTTGTACGCGAGCTGCTTTTCGCGGCGCGATTTGCTGATCGAGATCAACTGCTTCATCGAGTCGGTGACCTTGTCCGCATAAAGAATGACGAGGCCGTTCAGATGCCGCGCCGCGCGTCCCGCTGTCTGGATGAGCGAGGTCTGCGAACGCAGGAAGCCTTCCTTGTCCGCATCCAGCACGGCGACGAGCGAGACTTCCGGGAGATCGAGCCCTTCCCGCAGCAAGTTGATGCCGATGAGCACGTCAACTTCGCCGAGACGGAGGCTCCGCAAAATCTCCACCCGCTCGATCGTGTCGATTTCCGAGTGGATGTAGCGCACCTTCACGCCAAGATCCCGCAGGTAATCGGCCAGGTCCTCCGCCGTCCGCTTCGTTAACGTGGTGACCAAGACCCGCTCGCCTTTCTCCACGCGGAGCCGCGCTTGGGTAAGTAAATCGTCGATCTGTCCGCCAAGCGGCTTGACCACGATCTCCGGATCGAGCAGGCCCGTGGGCCGGATAAGCTGCTCCGCCGTGATA
>CAIPBM010000017.1 GCA_903863295.1 uncultured Verrucomicrobiota bacterium
GGATCAAAATACTGGAGGTGATGAGAACCGAGGCCGTGAGGACGGCGGTGGCCATGAGATTCGCGATGGAATCGAGCGTCTTGCGGATCGGCTCAAAGCCCTCGGAGTTGATTTTGTGCTCGATCGGGAAGTTGAGCTTTCCCGCCTTGACCCGCTGGTAAAAATTGCGGAAATCGCCGGGGAAATCGTCGAGGAAATCGATGCTGCCGGTCAGGAGCCGGGTCGCCATGTCAAAGATATGGGCCGACTTGTACTTCTTTTCGATCAGGCCCCGGGCATAGGGTTCGCCCAGCGCGATGAAGTTCAAGTTTGGATCAAGCGCCCGGCCAATCGCCTCCACCTGGGTAAAGGCCTTGATGCCGAGGTAAAAAGCACCATTCATGCGGAGCTTGTTGCGGCGCAGAAGGTCGAGAAGCTTATTGAGAACGTGGCCGAGATTGATGTCCTTGAGCGCTCCGCTGAGGTGGAGATCGGTGAAGGCTTCCACCTCGGTCAGCATCTTGTTGGGATTGGCGGTGTAACGTTCCTCGCTGATCTCCAGGATCGCCGTCATGACCTGCGGATGGTCTTTCTTGGAGAGACCGGCCAGTAACTGCGCGAGGCTGGAGCGGAAGCTGGGGGTGAAGGAGCCCATCATCCCGAAGTCGATCAGACCCAGGACGCCACCGGGTAAAATGTACATGTTGCCGGGATGCGGGTCGCCATGGAAGAAGCCAAAATCGAAGACCTGCCGGTAAATCAGGTTGGACATGTTCTCCGCGAGGGTCTTGGGGTCGATGCCCGCTTCCCGGAGCGCTTCCGGGCTCTTCACGCTCATGCCGCTGATGAACTCCATCGTGAGAATGCGGGGCGTGGTCAAATCACGATAAATGCGGGGCACCTTGATCATCGGTTCCTTGGCGAATTGCTTGCCAAAGCGTTCCGCGTCGCCAGCTTCATGGGTGAAATCGAGTTCCTTGAGCAGCGTGGCGGAAAATTCCTCCACCACCCCCACGGGATTCATGCCGGAGAGATCGGGGACATTTTTTTCCGCGAAGCGGGCGAGATCGCGCAGGATGGCGAGATCAAGTTCGATCACCTTTTCAATGTCCGGACGCTGAATTTTGACCGCGACCTTGGTGCCGTCGAGAAGTTCCGCGCGATGGACCTGGGCGATGGATGCGCCACCGATGGGAGCGATGGAAAAGGTGGAGAAGATGCTGGTGAGCGGACGCTTGAGCTCGGTCTCCGCGATGGTCTGGGCAATCGCGCCGTCGAAGGGAGGCACTCCGTCCTGAAGTTTGCAGAGCTCGAAATAGATGTCATCGGGGAGAAGATCGCGCCGGGAACTGAGAACCTGGCCGAACTTAACGAAGGTGGGCCCAAGTTCCTCCATGGCGAGGCGCAGCCGGACGGCCAGAGGTTCCTGTCCGATGGCGTCGGCGTGCTCCTTTTCGTCCATGCCGAGAAACTTCTGCAAGACAATGAGTTTGAGAACATCTCCGAATCCATGTTTCCAAAGGACGGTGACAATTTCCCGGTAGCGGGGCAGGTGTTGGGCGAACTCAACAGCGCTTTTGATCTCGGCGAACATGGAGGCAGCGTAGACTGCCCCGTTCCAGAGGCAAGGCCGGATGGAGGATGTGAGCGTAGGCGGGCTGTTTTTGCCCACGTTAAAGCTCTGCAAAAATTCCGATTTTAAAACTTTGGGAACCCGATGGTTTCTGAGGCGGAACTCGGGTAATTGATTTTGAACCCCAGGATGATTCGTGACAACTTAACAGAAAAACATGAAAGCATGAAAGGAAGGCAAGCTCGCGGGTTCCAACCTGCCTTCCCCTTCATGTATTTCATGTTTTCCTGTTAATAAAAAACTCTAATTGCAGAGAGACTTTAACGAAGCTCGGTTGGTTCGCCTCAAAAAGCCGGACGATCTCCTGTGGCCTGCGGCCACCTTTGTATGACAATTTGAATGGAAAGTGGCCTAAGCTATTTTCTACCGCCAATTTTGAAACCGAACCGGTTTTGCTTATTCGCGGCCCGGCGGGAGCCGGGCCCTCCAGGGAGGCTGGCGACTAAGCGCTCAGCCGCGGCGGTTCCCACCTTTTGAAATCGGGCGGGGTGCGGCCTTCATCGAAATCGATGAAATCGAACATGGTGGCGGTTTGGGCGTCGAGATGCTCAAGCCCCGCTTCCTTCAGGCGAAAGATGATCCGGTCGCTGGCTTCATCGCGCCAGCCACGTTTCGTCATGAAGCCGTTCCAGGTTTCGATTTCCTCGTCGGTCAGGCGGCGGCCTGTCTCATAGCACCACTCCAGGATTTCTTCATCCATGCCGCCAGCCAGGACTTGCTCGCGCAGGGCCTCATAGGAAACGTGGAGGAGATTGAGGCAGCGGCCATCGAAGTCCCGGCCCAAATGCTTGTGATAAGCTTCCGGCAACACCCCGGAGGCATGGAGTCGAATCTTGTCGAGCATCCGGGCAAAGTAGACGAGCCCGGAGGTGACGTCGTAGGGACTGCGGGGGAGCTTTTCGTCCATGGAGGCGGGAGATCAGGATGGAGATTAATCCCGGCCGCGCAATTGGGCGAGGAGACGGAGCAATTCCAAGTAGAGCCAGACCAGCGTGACCATGAGGCTGAAAGCTCCGTACCATTCCATGTATTTGGGAGCGCTCCCGGCGCTTTGGGCGATGAGATCGAAATCAAGGGCCAGGTTCATCGCCGCAACAATCACGATCACGACGCTGATGCCGATGGAGAGCCATCCGCCCTGAAAGCCCATGCCCGGCATGGCGTAGCCGAACATCGCGCAGATCATGCCGATCAAATAATAGAGCGCGATCGCCATGGTGGCGCCGACGATGACGGCGCGGAAAGTGTTGTTCACTACAATCAGCCCTGTTCGATAGGCGATGAGCATGGCGAACAACGTGGCGATGGTCAGGGACGCGGCTTGGAGAACGATGTGAGGATAGCGCAGCTCAAGCGGATAACTCACGGCGGCGAGGACAAGACCTTCCACGGCGGCGTAGACGGGGCTGAGATAGGGTGCGGTGGTTGGCTTAAAGATGATGATCATGGCCATGACGAAACCGCCCAAAACGCCAACGAAAAGGGGGATGGCAGAGGGAATGTTGCCGTGGGTCAGCGCAGACCAACACAAGCCGAATGAAAGCAGCAGAATCACGCCGAGAATACCGCTTTTATGGATTGTGCCGTCCACGGTCATGGTCTCGGTATCGCCACGGCTCAAGCCGAGGGCTCCGATTTTGTTGAAGGCGCCTAAGGTGGGATTGGAGGTGGTCATGGAAGGAATGGTTCAGGGGTTCACCACAGAGTTTAGTGCGTCTCTGGGACAGCGCAAGATTGCAGATTGAGGTGCGCAGGAGGCCCGGTGGCCCGGGCTACTGGTTGCCCGGGTCGCCGCAGGCGACAGGAAGCGATCAGTAATCACATCCTGAAGGAAATGACGTCAAAGTCCGTTTCCCGCGCCTATGTCAAACGGCAGAAGGCATTTTCACACGGAGGCACGGAGGACAC
>CAIPBM010000018.1 GCA_903863295.1 uncultured Verrucomicrobiota bacterium
ATCGGGAACGATTTCCGTGCGGGTGACCTCAGCAGGTCTGAAAGGAAGCTCGGTCACCCTGACAACCCAAGCAGGAAATTCAACGCCTTACGTTCCTTGAACTTAAAGTCATCCCCGGGGGGGGGGGGGGGAGGGGACAGGCATCTTAAACAATTCGAAACGAAACCGAAAACATGCCTGTCCCTTTTTCCGCTCCGCCTAAAGAAAGGCCAGTAAATAGAAATTGGAGCGGGGACGTTTTCTGAGCCAAGCCAAATAAATCCACGCTTATGCTTCCAAGCCCGGCCATGTCCGGTAGGGCCTCGACACTTCTTTTTCTACTGAGTACTTTGACGTAAGCTCCCTGGAATTTTAATCAATACTCAATAAGGTGAATCGCAGGAGTTTTATTCGCAAAACGATCATGGGGGCATTGGCCATGTCGCCGTTGAAATCCTTGAAGGCAACCGAAGAAATGAAACCTCTCGCGATCAAGACGAACTCGGATTCAAGGCTCTGGTACGACAGCCCCGCGACCAGTTTCAATGAGGCGCTTCCTCTTGGGAATGGCCGGGTGGGCGCGATGGTTTACGGCGGAATTTCGCGCGACAAACTCTCCCTGAATGAGGATACGCTTTGGGCCGGCCTCCAGCCGCCTTCACCCTCGCCAGCGGCGCAGAAAGCTCTCCAGCAGGCCCGGTCCAGCATCCTTGCCGGAGATTATGAAGGAGCGGAGCGGATCATTGAGAAATCGATTCTTACCCGCGTCAACCAGCCCTACCTTCCCGCGGGCGATTTAATCCTCGAAAGAACCACTCCCGGCAAAGTTGATGGCTATCGCCGATCCCTCGATTTGTCGACCGGCATCGCCAGAACGGAATGGAAAGCGGACGGGTTTCAGTCCAGTGAGGAGTGCTTTATCTCCGCCGTGGATCAGGTCATCGTCCTTCGGCTTGAATCGGAAGCTCCCTCGACTCTGGTGCTGACGTTGGACTGTCAGTGGCGGCATCAACTTACATCGGTCACGAACGGGCTGGACTTGCAGGGAGAAGCGCCGGTGTTTGTCGATACCGCCCAAAAAACCGTGCGCTACGCCGCCGCCGGAGAGCAGGTCTCGCGCCGTCATTATATCGGGCTCCGGGTAGTCGCCCCCGGCGCTTCCATCCGTGCCGAGGGAGGAGGTTTAAAACTGAGTAACGCTCGCGAGGTGCTTATTTATCTCGCGATCGCAACCACTCATAACCGCAAAGATCCCGCCGGGCAGGTCGAGGCGTGGCTGACTTCTGCCATGAAAAAGCCGTACGACCAATTGAGGGCGGATCATGTGGCCGATCACCAAAAACTCTTCGGTCGGGTTCGATTTAAGTTGGAATCCCCGGCAGGCGAGCTTTCACATCTCACCACGGATCAGCGGCTCACTCAAAAACAAGCCGGCCAGGTCGATTTGGCGCTGGAAACTCTCCTCTTCGACTACGGGCGCTACCTCTTGATCGCCAGTAGCCGTCCCGGCAGTCAGCCGGCTAATCTCCAAGGCATCTGGAATGAGTCCCTCTATCCGCCCTGGTGGTCGAATTGGACGATGAACATCAACCTGGAGATGAACTACTGGCCCGCGGAGGTCTGCAACCTGCCGGAATGCCATCTGCCGCTCTTCGCTTTCATCGAGGCACTTCGCGAGAGCGGGGAAAAAACCGCGGCAATTCATTATGGCTGCCGGGGCTGGGTGGCGCACCATATGACCGATCTGTTGCATCAGACAACGCCCATTGCCGGTCGCGCACGCTATGCCTTCTGGGTGATGAGTGGCCCGTGGCTCTGCCGTCACCTGTGGGAACACTATCTTTTTTCTGGCGATAAGACCTTCCTGCAAAGTGCCTGGCCCGCCATGCGCGGCGCGGCCGAGTTTTTACTCGATTGGCTGGTCGAAACTCCTTCCGGAGAGCTGACCACTTCCCCTTCAACTTCGCCGGAGAACAGCTACTTGAACGAGCAGGGGCATCGCTGCGGAGTCTGCACCGGATCGGCCATGGATCTCTCCATCACTAGGGATCACTTCACCCATTGCCTCGAGGCGGCTCGTCATCTCGGCGGAATCGAGCCTGACTTTTGTCATCACCTCACGGTGGCGCTCGGCAAGCTCGCTCCCCTTCGCATCGGCAAAAAAGGCCAGATCATGGAATGGAATCAAGATTGGGAAGAATTTGAACCCGCTCACCGGCATCTTTCCCAACTCTTCGGCTTGCATCCCGGGGAAGAGATCACCGTCGATGGAACTCCCGACCTCGCGAAAGCCGCCCGGCGCTCGCTGGAGCTGCGGGGCGACTCCGGCACGGGCTGGGCCTTGGCCTGGAAGATGAATCTCTATGCGCGCCTGGGTGATGGCGATCACGCCTACCAATTTGTTTCCAATCTGTTCCATCGCATCGACCCCTCCATGAACAACCCCGCCAATGATGGCGGTGGCCTCTATCCCAACCTGCTGGATGCCTGCCCACCCTTTCAAATTGATGGAAATTTTGGGTATACCGCTGGCGTGGCTGAGATGTTACTGCAAAGCCATGCGGGAGAAATTCATGTGCTTCCCGCGCTTCCTTCCGCCTGGCCTTCCGGATCCATCCAGGGACTTCGCGCACGCGGCGGCGCCGAAGTGGATATCGAATGGAAGGACGGTCAACTCGTGCGTACCCGTCTCCGCCATGCGTCTGGCGCAGACGTCCTCGTCCGGTACAAGGATCGCACTCTTCCCATGACGCTGCCGGCTGGACAGCCGGTGCTTCTCGAAGCGGACAAATTTTCCGCTTAAGCCTTGTTAATGACTAAGGTGCGGGGTGGCTTGTTCCGCCCAAGGGGAAGCTTCGTGGTGAGCCGACTCGTTTTTTATCGCTACCATCGACCTATTTAAATAGGTAGCGTTTAATATTCGCTATTCACGTGTATTAATTCCTTCATTTTGACCATTAATATAGTTTGTCAATGGGCAAAGTATGGTTAGGTTATCAGCCCAACCTTGTCATCGAAACGTCACAGACCATGAAGGCACTCCAACCTTGGCACTCGCTAGCTGAGTCCGGCTCTCCCCGCCGGAGGGGGAGTCATGTCCAGGCAGTTCGCAGGGAAAGCCACGGACTGAGCTTCCAAAGGCACCGGACCGATTTCTTTCCGTCGCCCCCATTCAACCCAACCCCATGAGACGATCCGCTCCTTTCATCGGACTGCTCGGGGTGCTGCTCCTCATGGAGCCTGCCCCCACCTTTGCGCAAAGCCGCCTGTTTAGTACGGGGGGAGGTTCCGGTTCCAGCGCGCATTCCACCTCAAACTCCGCGACATCCCAGACCACCACCACCGCGACCACGGTCACGGCCAGCACCGTCCAGAATTCTGCGCTCGCACAGCGAGCTCAGGCTTCTCTCCAAAGATCGCTCGCCTCCCTCAACGCAGCGCAAGCCGCCCAAGCTGCGGCCCGCGCTGCCGCTTTAAACCTCCCCAGTACCGTCCCCAACGGCCTCAACTTGGGCGGTCTCGTGCCCGACTCCGGATTGAAAGCCCCTGGCATCGCCAATCCTGTTACCACCTGGGTCAACGCCAAAACCCCCATCCAAACCCAGGTCAATGGACAGACTATTGTCACCGTCACCCAGACCAATCAGCAGGCCCTCCTCAACTGGTCGACGTTCAACGTCGGCAAGACCACCACCTTGAACTTCGACCAAAGCGGGGGCGGTTCCAACGCCGGAAACTGGGTGGCGATCAACAAAGTCGCTCCTAACGTTGCGCCGTCCCAGATTCTCGGGAACGTCACGGCCCAGGGACAGGTCTACGTCCTCAATCAAAACGGCATCATCTTCGGCGGCTCTTCCCAGGTGAATGTCGGCTCGCTCGTCGCTTCGTCTCTGCCCATCAATACCAACCTCGTTAGTCGCGGCCTGCTCAATAATCCTGACCTGCAGTTTCTCTTTTCCCAAGTCGACCAGTCAGCCGGAACGCAAGGGCCGACGCCCGCGTTCACACCACAAGGCACAGCCTCGTCTCCCGGTAGTGCTCCGGCGCCAGGTTCCTACGGCAGCAACGGCGGCACCGTGGCGCAGGTGGACTCCGCTGGAAATCTGAGTTTCGTAACGGCATCCGGAAAAGACGGTGATGTCGTCGTTCAGGCCGGCGCGCAATTGACCAGCCCGACCACGTCCTCGCACGTCGGTGGAAAAATTGCTCTCGTGGGGCCGAACGTCGCCAATGCCGGGACGATCTCGACGCCCGATGGGCAGACCATTCTCGCCGCCGGAAATCAGGTCGGCTTCGCGGCGCATAATGAAAATGACCCGAGCCTCCGCGGCCTTGATGTCTATGTGGGTGCCGTCGATTCAACCAGCGGCACGGCGAGCAATCCCGGCCTCATCGATTCCCCCCGCGCGGACATCATGATGGTGGGCGCCGCCGTAAATCAGAACGGCGTGATCAATAGCAGCACGTCCGTTTCACTCAATGGCCGCGTCGATCTTCTTGCTGATTACAAGTCCACCGTGACGATTCCCTCTGGAAGTTCGACTCCCGTCATCACGCCTACCGCCTCGGGCACGGTCACGCTCGGGCAGGGGAGCCTCACCGAAATCCTGCCGGAGCTCTCGAGTACCGAAACGGCGGTCGGATCGCAACTGGCCCTCTCGTCCCTCGTCAACATTCAGGGCCTGAAAATTTCTTTCGCACAAGACGCCCTCCTTTTGGCCCCAAGTGCGTCCACACCCTCCGATACGACCAAGCCCGCCCTGGGTGTCGGTGGTGTGACGTTGACTTCCGGCGTGACCCTCGATGCCGGTAGCTGGTTGGCTTACAATGGCTCCAATTCGTTTTTCAATAGTACCGGCCAAAATGCGGGGGAAATCGATCTGGCCCAGGGCGCGACGATTGATGTCTCGGGCTCACAGAACGTTACCGCTTCCGTTTCTGAAAATATCGTCTCCGCGCAGTTGCTGGGCACGGAGTTGGCCAACTCTCCGCTCCAGAAAGACGGTCCCTTACGCGGACAAACGGTCCTGATTGACCTGCGGCAGACCGGCGTGAACGCCGACGGCTCGGTTTGGGTCGGCACGCCGCTGGCTGATGTGTCGGGTTATGTGAATCTCGTGCAACATACCGTGGGTGAGTTAACGACGAGCGGCGGCACCGTCAGCCTCAGCGCCGGCGGTGCGGTGAACCTAGCCTCCGGTTCAACGGTCAATGTCTCGGGCGGCTGGATCAATTATCAGGGCGGTCTTGTCCAGACGACCAAGGTCGTTTCCGGCGGACAGGTGATCGATATCTCGAAGGCCATGCCCGATCTTGTTTATGACGGCGTCTACACCGGATATACCGCGACATCGGCCAAGTGGGGTATCACCCAGACCTACGCCAATTCTCTCGTAAGCGGTCCTCAATATCAGGCCGGCTATATCCAGGGCGGCTCGGGAGGTTCACTCGCCATCACGGCTCCGCTCATGTCGGTGAGTGGGAATCTCTACGGAAACACCGTGTCGGGCGCCAACCAGCGGTCGTCCTACAGCCAACTGAAATCCACTTACAATAGCGCCACTTTTCTGCCGACCGTGCTCGCGACGCAGGCCCAGCCGCAAGCCTCCACTTTGGTTCTCAGTTTTCAGGCTCAGAACCCGGACGTGAGCGGTTATCCGACCTATTCGCCCACGCCAGCGAAGATCGATTTTGGCACGAGCCGACAGGTCGGAGATCTGGTGCTCACGCCTGATTTGATTAACTCCAATGGCTTCGGAAACTTCACGATCAACAACGGCGATGGCTCGATCTTTGTTCCCTCGGATGTGAGCCTGACCTCGTCTCCGGGTGGATCGATCACCTTCAATGCGGCGAACATCGACATCGAAGGCAGCCTCACTGCCGTGGGTGGAACGCTTAGCTTTTCCACCTATAATTACTCGCCCTACGCCGACGGAAATTCGCCTTACACCGGCGATCCGTTGATCGACACGCCACCGGTCGATCCCACGCGCGGAAAATTCCAGCTCGGCTCGGGGGCCTCCCTGAACGTGGCGGGGCTGGTCATTGATGACCGCTCTATCTCGGCCACGGCGGGAACCGTTCCTTTGTTTACCAGCGGTGGAAGTGTCTCGATCAACGCATTTAGTGCCAATCTCGCAACCGGAAGTTCGATCAATGTCTCGGGCGGTGCCGAAGTTAGCAACACGAACAAGACGACCTATGGCAGCGGCGGAGCGATCACCATCAAGGCGGGGCAGGATCCTAATCTCCAGAGCCTCGTTGGGGGTTCGCTCACTTTGGGCTCCAGCCTGCAGGGTTATTCCGGTGCCAAGGGGGGCTCGCTCACCATCCAGGCTCCGCTGATTCAGATAGGCGGTGTCGCCGCCGATCCCGTCAACACCCTCTTGCTCTCTCCCGATTTTTTCAGCCAGGGTGGCTTTGCCAGCTTTACCCTGGATGGCATGGGTGAAGTCGCGCCGAATCAAGCCGACTCCTCGCTCTTCCTTCCCGGAGTCTCCATCGCCGCGGGCACGACTCTTCAACCAAAGGTTCAAAGCTGGGCAGCGAGCCTGACCAGCAACGGGATCGTGCTAAACACCACGACTTATTCCCTGGCCTCGCAACGCACGCCCGTGAGCTTGAATTTTGATGCGATCGGCGTGGTCAATTTCGGCGGGTCGACCGTTGTGCGGGGCGATTTTGTGCTCGGGGCCAATACCCTGATCCAGACCGACCCCCAGGGTAACGTTTCTCTCCAGGGCGATACGGTGCAGGTGCTGGGAAAAGTTGTCGCACCGGGTGGAACCATCTCGGTTGTTGGTGCCAAGAACTCCAGCACGCTCCTCTATGCGGATCAGTTCAATCCTCTGGTCACGGTTGACCTCGCGGCGGGTAGTCTTCTCTCCACCGCGGGAGTCGTCCTGCCTACCTATAATAAATATGGATTCAACACCGGTTCAGTTTTGAACGGTGGCTCGATCAAGGTCACCGGTAATATCTTGGCGGAGACCGGTTCGGTGCTCGATGTCTCCGGCACCAGCGGAATCCTCGATGTGGCGCCGACCCAGACGGGCGGAGTTAACCGCGTCTTTGCGCCCGCCTATGTCCCACAACAGGTCGACAGCAGTGGTGGTTCGATTACTTTGACGGGTGGCCAGGAATTGGTCAGTGCCGCCACGATTCGCGGCGGAGCGGGAGGTCCTTCCGCACAAGGGGGAAGTCTCACCGTTTCGTCTTCGCGTTTCGATCCGACCCAGGGTCAGGTCGCCACCACGCCGCTTGATATCACACTCGATGTCACCCAAGGCGTCCTGCCTTACACCGCGTCCGGCCTTGGCCAAATCGTCACGGTCGACGGCACGATGGCCGCGCTCGGTTACTTTAACGCCGATAGCTTTAATACGAGCGGCCTCGATTCGCTGACCCTCTCCGGGACCGTACAATTCTCCGGGCCTGTCACCATCAACGCCAATCGCAGTCTCACCGTGGGCAGCAGCGGTATTATTTACGCAGATGACAAGGTCCAGCTCACCGCACCCTACGTGAAATTGGGTCAGGCTTTTCTGGGACCCTTGACCTTGGCGCAGCAGGCCCTGCCCATCTTCACCGATTCCGAGAGTAATGCCGTCGCGATTGCTCCCTCGACTGGCACCGGCAATATCACGGTCACGGCCAACAGCCTCATCGATGTAGGTAACCTCTCCTTGCAAAATATCGGCAATCTCAACCTCGTGGCTACCGGGGCCGATATCCGTGGGGATGGAACCCTGGATGTCGCAGGAAATATCTCGCTTACGGCGGGTCAGATTTATCCGACGACCGCCGCCACCTTCACCATCGCGGCCCACGATCAGGGCGGCATCGCGGGATCGGTGACCATTAGCGCCTCGGGCAGCCGTCAGCTTCCGCTTTCCGCGGGCGGCACGCTGAACATTTACGCCACCGACATCACCCAGGGCGGCACCCTCAGCGCTCCGATCGGCACGATCAACCTTGGCAGCGGTGTGACCAGTGCCAGCCCGGTTGATCCGCTCAACGGGCTGGCATTCGATTCGACCCAGAATCTCAAGCTCACCTCCGGTAGCCTGACCTCCGTCTCCGCCGTCGATCCGGTCACCGGTCAGGATTTGACCATTCCTTACGGGACATTGCTCGATGGCGTTTCGTGGATCGATCCGGCTCAAAATAATATCACCGTCGCCGGCAACAGCGCGAATGCCGTCCCCGACAAGGCCATCAATGTTTCCGCGGTCAACGTGACCGATCAGGCGGGCGCGACGATCGACATTAGCGGGGGTGGGGATATCTACGCCTACCGTTTCGTGTCCGGTACAGGCGGCACCAAGGACATCCTTGCCTCGACCACGAGCTTTGCGATCATTCCTGGTTACGCGGCCAACTACGCGCCTTACTATTCCTCAAGCGACTATGTCAACACGTCACTGGCGATGGGCAGCCAGGTCTACCTCAGCGCCAGCAGCGGCTTGCCCGCCGGAGTCTACACGCTTCTACCCGCCCGCTATGCGCTCCTCCCTGGGGCTTACCTCATCACCCAGCTCAGCGAGGCTCCTCCCGCCACCGCGACCACACAGCCCGATGGTTCAAGCGTGGTCTCGGGTTACCGATTCAATGGTCTCGATAAAACGCAAACCGCCGCACCGTTGCTCGCCAGTTTTGAAGTCGACTCGCCTTCCGTCGTTCATTCCCGCGCCGAGTATGATGGTTATTCAGCCAACACCTTCCTGAAACAAAGCGCGGCGACGCAGGGGATTTCGGTCCGGCTCCCGGTTGATGCAGGGCAACTCGTCCTCGCGGCAACGAAGACTATGACGCTCCAGGGTTCCGTCTTGTCGCAAACGCCATCGGGCGGGCTCGGCAGTCAGGTCGATATCGCCAGCCCAAGCAACATCCTCATTTCCGGGCCGAACACCGATTTAAGTCAGGTGCCGGCCAACACCCTGGTGCTCGATTCCTCCGCCCTCAGCGCCTTTGGCGCCGACAGTCTCCTCGTGGGCGGCTATCGCACTTCCACGGCGGCTGGGGATGCGGTAACCGTGACAACGGACCAACTCACGGTCGATAATAACGGAACCGCCTTGACCGGCCCGGATGTTATCCTCGCCTCCAACCAATCTCTGACTCTCGATGCCGGGGCCGATGTCGAGCAATCCGGAACCTTGTCGAGTTCCGCCGGGACTTTGCTTCTCGGTAATTCAACCAGCGCAGGCAGCGGCGACGGCATCCTTCTCCGGGTGAGCAGCGATCCGTCCGCACAGATCAATCGTCTCGGAGTCGATTCGACCAGTGGTCCCTCCCTCAGCATTGGTGCGGGGGTGAAGCTCTCGGGCTCGGGCCTGATCCTCGATTCGACCTCCGCCACGTCGCTCGATTCGACGGCCAGCTTGAGCGGCGACAGCGTTTCCATCAACAGCGGCCAGATCAGCCTGGTGCTTGATCAAAGCCAACCGGCCTCGGGCCTCGTCCTTTCCAGCGACGCGCTCAACAGCCTCCAGTCCTCCGCCCGGGCCGTCTCGCTGCTCAGCTACTCCTCGATTGATCTTTACGAAGATGGCAGCGGGACTATCGGCAGCGCGGCGGACGCCACGGGCCATTACCAAGTCCAAAGCCTGGCGCTCCATGCCCGCGAGATTCGCGGCTTCGATGGCGGCACGGTGACCATCAACGCGCAGAATGTGACCCTCGATAACAGTGCGGGCGGCGCCGTTTCGTCACCCGTCCCTAGTCCCGTCGGCGGTCTGGTGGTGAATTCGGGTACGCTTCAAATCGGCGGTGGATCAGGCTCCAACACCTTGTCTCTCGAGGGCTACGCGAATGTGAATTTGAATGCCTCGCAAGGCGTCCTGATCGCCGCCACGACATCCGCAGCCAAGGATTCTTCCGGCAATCCCATCCAAGGTTCGGCCAATCTCATCACGAGCGGCAATCTCCAGATCACGACGCCGCTGATCACCGGCGCGACCGCCGCCCACGAGACGATCACCGCGAACGGCGCACTGACCATCAATGCATCGAGCACGACTGCCTCCGTCACCGGTGGCCTCGGTGCCACCCTGAATCTAGTCGGCAACACCATCGTAGAAAACAGCACGATCCGTTTGTCGAGCGGCAGCCTCAGCCTCAACGCCCAGGGTGATCTCACCGTTGGTGGAACGCTCGATGTCGGTGGCACGGCCCAGCCCTATCACGATTTGACCGAATACACCTCGGGAGGCCAACTGAATCTGACCTCACAGACCGGCTCGGTGATCCTCTCCTCAGGCAGCACGGTCTCGGTCGCGGCCAATGCCGGTGGGGGCAATGCCGGAAGCCTTGCCGTCAGCGCACTGGCGGGCCAGTTCATCAATGCGGGCACAATCAACGGCCGGGGCGGCGTATCGGGCCAAGGCGGAAAATTCACCCTCGATGTCGCCACCCTCACCGGCGGTAACGTGCAGCCGCTCGACTCCACCCTCAACGCCGACGGCTTCATCCAGTCGATCTCCATCCGCGACCGGACCGATGCCAACGTCCTCGTGTCCGGTAACGTCCGCGCCAGCTCTTACACGCTCTCTGCCGACCAGGGCTCCATCACCGTGAACGGCACCATCGACGCTTCCAACGTCGCCGCGACCGATTCGCTCAGTCACGCCATCCTCATCGGCGGCACCATCGATCTCGAAGCCGCCGGCAGCGTCACGCTTGCCTCCGGGGCCACGCTTACCGTCGCGGCGCAGAACTTCAGCAATGCGGGCAAGGGCGGCGCGGTCACCCTCGCGGCGGGTTCGGAAACCAACGGCACCTTCAGCACCAGCGCGGTCGTCGACATCCAGGCCGGATCCACCATCGATCTCTCTGTCGCCAGCGCTACCGGCGCGAGCCAAACCGCGGGCGATTTCACCGGCACCCTGCACCTGCGTGCGCCGCAAATCGCCGATAACTCCGACCTCCAGATCAATCCCGTCAACGGCACCATCCTCAACGCCTCGTCCATCGTGGTCGAAGGCTACGCCCTCTTCGACGCCTCTGCCGATGGCTCAATCGATAATCAGGAAGCCAATGTCTACGCCAACGGCCAGACCTTTGCCGGAAATTCGGCCGCCATCCTCAACCGCCTCTTCAATCCGCTCACCCATTCCAACAGCGCCGCCCTCCAGGCCGTGACCGATATCGCGCCCGGCGCCGAGATCATCAACACCACCGGCGACCTCACCCTCGCTTCCGATTGGGATCTCTCCCAGTTCCGCTTCGGTCCTCAAAACACCGCCGGCATCCTCACCCTCCGTGCCGCGGGCAATCTCATTTTCCAGGGCAGCCTCAGCGACGGCTTCACCGACCCTACGTACACCGCCACTCTCCTGACCCAAAACACCGCGCTTCCGCTCAACGCCCAGTCCTGGACCTACCATCTCGTCGCCGGGGCTGACTTCAACGCCGCTGATTTCCATCAAGTCCTGCCCATCACTGAAACCTACGATCCCACCACCGGCCTCGCCATTCCCGGCACCGCCAGCGGCTCGCTGGAACTTGGCAATTTTGTCACCCAAAATAATGGCAACCCGATCAGTCTCAATGGAGAAACTGGTACCGCACTTGATGGCTACTATCAGGTCATCCGCACCGGCACCGGCGATATTGATATCGCCACCTCCGGTGATGTCCTCCTCCAGAATCAATTCGCCACGATTTATACGGCAGGCGTGGCTTTGACGGATCCCACACTCAGTGGTGCATTCGATGTTCCGATACTCCAAATTGGTGGCACTGATTATTATCCCGCGCAGTACAGCCTCGCGGGTGGAAATGTCACCATCTCTGCCCAGGGCAATATCGCCCACGTCACGCAGAACAACAGTGGCAACGTCGTCCTCGACTCCGAAAAGGAACTCCCCAATAACTGGCTCTATCGCCGCGGCTATGTCAACACAGCCGGGCAATTCGATGCGACGGCAAATGGCGATATAGGCTCGACGAGCTGGTGGATCGATTTCAGCAATTTCTTTGAGGGCGTTGGCGCTCTCGGCGGGGGCAATGTCACCCTCACTGCCGGTCACGACGTCAGCAACGTCGATGCTGTCGCCCCCACCAATGCCCGCATGACCTATCAGACAACTACCGGCGACACCCTCGCCGCCGACCAGACGCTGGTCGAATTCGGCGGCGGTGATGTCGCCGTGCGCGCGGGTAACGATATCAACGCCGGAGCCTATTATGTCGAGCGCGGGCAGGGGACACTCGCGGCGGAAAATAGCATCGTCACCAACCAGACCCGCTCCGCCTCGCTCGGCGCGATTTCCCTTCCCGCTAGTATTAATAATACCCAAACGTGGCTGCCCACCACCCTTTTTCTCGGCAAGGGCAGCTTCGATGTCACTGCCCAAAATGATCTCCTCCTTGGTCCGGTGGCCAATCCCTTCCTCCTGCCTCAGGGAGTGGCCAACACCTACTGGGACAAGACCTATTTCTCAACCTACGCCACGACCGACTCCGTCAATGTTACTGCTTTGACGGGAAACGTCACCTTACGGGAAAATGCGACCCTCACTGCCGCAAGTAGCTCGACACCGTTGCTCCAAATCTGGCTACAGGCCGTCGATCTCCTGTCCACAAACCCACGCTCAGTTTCCTCCTATCAACCTTGGTTGAGAACGACGGAAACCAGCGTCGCTCCCTTCGCCATCGTTGATGCCATTTCACCGCCCACTCTCGACGTCACCGCCTTTTCCGGAGATCTCGATGTGGTGGGTAACCTCAATCTTTCGCCTTCCCCCAGCGGAACTTTGAACCTTGTTGTTGCCGGCTCCATTAACGCGCTGCAGCCAAATGGCGTCACCAATGTCATCAATGGAATTGCCAACCAGGAAGCATGGATCTCGAGCACGATTGACCTTTCCGACGCCGACTCCACCTCCATTCCCGGGGTAACTTCTCCCTATGCCTATCAGGTCGTGGCGGGGACCTTTCCGGCGGCGGCACTCACAACAGGTGGCTCCATCCGCGTGAACGGGGTCGCGGTTCCCGTCAGGCTCACTCTTTCGTTTATCAGCAGCCTCTTTGGTGAATCGGGTTCAACCGAAGGCACCTTCGGGGTTCTCCAGACCAAATTAAAACTTCATGCTTCCGTCAACGGCGCTCCGCTTCATGCCGCCGAAACCAACCCCGTCCATCTCTACGCGAAAAATGGCGATATCTCGGGCCTGACCCTCTTCTCCTCCACCGACGCCCGAATCATTGCGGGTCAGGACATCACCGACATTGCTCTCTATCTTCAGAACAATAACCCGGGTGATGTTAGCCTGGTCTCCGCGGGCCGCGATCTCATCGCGTATGATGCCAATTCGCCCCTTCGCGTTGATGCATTGGCGACCGGGAACGCACTCAATTTGGGTAGCACCACGCTTGCCGGTGACATCCAGATCAGTGGCCCCGGAACCCTGGAAGTGCTGGCCGGGCGCGATCTCAATCTTGGCGCTGGCCCAAGTAATTCTGATGGCACGGGTGTGGGTATCAGTAGCATCGGCAACAACCGTAACCCAGCTCTCCCCTTTGCCGGAGCTGATATCATCGCCATGGCCGGTATCGGTGCCTCTGCCGGTCTCGACGCCAGCCAGCTCCAGTTCACCAATACTAGCCACACCGGCTTCACCGATTTGTTCCTCGATCCCGCCACCGGTGGTACCGAAGCCGCCCGCTATCTTCCCGATCTGGGTACTCTCATGGGTCTTCCTTCCTCCGATTCCAACGCTCAAATCTGGGCTGCCTTCAGTCAGTTGCCGTCTGAGCAGCAGGATGGCCTCGCCCTCAATATCTTTGATCTCGTCCTCCGCGACGCAGGCCGGGATCACAATGCCTCCAGTGACCCGGCCGCCCTCAGCTACGCCGCCGGGTTCGCCGCCATCGCTGCCCTCCTGCCGGGTAACTCCTGGCAAGGCGATCTCTCGCTCACCTCCCGTGAAATCAAGACGACCAACGGCGGCAATATCAACCTTCTTGTCCCTGGCGGCACCGTGAACGTCGGCGTGAATGTCGCCGGGGCGGAAGTGGCCGACCAGGGCATCCTCACGGAGGATGGCGGCAATATCTCCATCGTGGCCAAGGGCGATGTCAATGTCGGCACCTCCCGCATCTTCACTCTCCATGGCGGTAACGAAATCATTTGGTCGAGCGTCGGCAATATCGATGCCGGCGCGTCGTCGAAGACCGTCCAGTCTGCCCCGCCCACCCGCGTGCTCGTCGATCCCCAAAGCGGCTCGGTTGAGACCGACCTCGCGGGCCTCTCAACCGGCGGTGGTATCGGCGTGCTGGAGACCCTCGCCGGAGTTCCCCCGGCCGATGTCGATCTGATTGCCCCGAATGGGATCGTCAATGCCGGTGATGCCGGTATCCGCGTCTCCGGCAATCTCAACATCGCCGCCGTGCAGGTGCTCAACGCCGGTAATATTCAGGTCGGCGGAAAATCATCCGGCGTCCCCACCGTCTCCGGCCCCAACATCGCCGGGCTCAGCGCCGCTTCCAATGCCGCTGGCTCCGCCACCGGCGCGGCCAACGATACCACCAACGCCGCGCGCAACCGCGCCATGGCTCAAGCCTCCGCGCAGGATATCCCCTCCCTCATCACCGTGGAGGTGCTCGGCTACGGCGGTGGCGACGGCGACAATCTCAACTAAAGAATGATCTATCCCAGCCCCAACCTCGCTTCGGTGAATTCTTGGAGGGACGACCTCCCGGTCGTCCGCGCACGCTCAGAAGACCAGCGCATCAAAACCGCAGTACCAAGGAAAACCTCCATGCATTTGAAGGTAGCCCGCGCTCTCCGTGCGCGGGATCGTCGCACCTAACGAGACAGCTCCAGGTGCACGCCATAATCGACGCCAGGAATCTAATTTAAATAAAATTAAACCAATAGACTTAAAATTAAACGCAAGACTTGCAGATTTTTTGTCAGAGAATATGAAAATATAAGTATCTTTCCTAAATAGACTTAGAACGGTAATTTCGGAAATATTTTCGCTTAAACATATAAAGTCTATTGACTCACTTGTGTATTTCGATTACAACGCTTTAATCAAAGTGGAGTAGTCCTCAACCCAAACCCAAACAGAAAGAAACAAATGAAACTAACGAAAAAAACTTCCGTGCTCTTGGCTGTCGCCTTGGCTGCGGTTTTAAGCTCGTCTGCCTACGCGCAGAATGTCTTCAACCAGGGAGATTTGCTCATCGGCTTTGAGCAAGCTGGCAACGCTTCAAACTACGTCGTCGATCTCGGCAACTTCAGCCAATTCACGACAGGAACGGCCCTAACCTTTAACCTGTCGACAGCCGATCTGAGTGCTACGTTCGGCTCGACCTGGAATAGCAACAGCCAGACCAACCTGGTGCATTGGGGTGTCATTGGTAATGACTCAAACACCGATGACCTGTTCTATACCAAGGGCCGGACGGTTGCCGGAACGCAATCTACTGCTCCAAACCGGCTAGCCTCTTCTAACCAGCAAGGAGTCGAATCTAACTTGGCTGGTCTCCAAACCGGAAGCTTTACCGGATTCAGCGGTTCGACGCCGTCAGCCGGAAGTACGTTAAGCTTGCAGGCCACGGTTCAGACTGCTGCTGATTCCAATAGCTGGTCAAGCGGAGATCCTCAAAACACCGGATTTGGTCTTGGCTCAAATATCGAGCAGTCAAAAACGAGCCTGACGGGGCCCACGAACTCGGTTCTTGACCTCTATGAGTCGGTTCCAAGAACTGCTGCTGGCCAAAAGGCAACCTACCTCGGGAATTTCACCCTAGATAGCAGCACGGGAACTCTCTCCTTCAACGTTGCTGTGGCCCCTGAGCCCTCAACGCTTGGATTGATGGCACTCGGTTTCGCCTTCATGGCGGTCATTATTGTCCGTCGCAAAGGCGCCTCCAACCTCTAGGAAAACAAGTTTAGACGCAACGGAACCCAGCGTTCCGCTGCGTTTATCGAAAACCTCAAAACCCAAAAAACTAAGATAGAAAAATGAAAACTTCAAAACTACTTGCATTAACAGGCTTGTTGGCTGCCGGATTCGTCGGCTCGGCCTCCGCAGCCACCGAATATCTCTATATCGTTGGCGCGCCGGCTTACCGTTCCGAGACCATCAAAAGCATTAAGGACTACATCGCTGCCAACTACCCCACGACTGGGGCCAATGCGGCAGGCGTTACCGCCGCCTACATCGCCAGTGGTACGGATTACACCACGGCCTCGGCGGTTCAGTGGCTGATTCCCAATATTTCTGCCGGTAACACTCTGGAAATCAACGCTTCGTTCACGGGCTCTACGGCTGGTGTGGAAGCTGTCTCAGCGGGGAATTTCACCCAGAATTTCATCGCCAACGGAACTGGATCGGTCGCGAGCCCGAATCTCGCCGTACCGAAAGCATCGGTGAATGTGGCTTACCAGCCCGACGTGACTTTCTCGGATACCTTCCAGGCCACGACGCCTTGGTCGGGTTCATTTAAGTTCGCGACGACCTCCCCGTCAACCTTCTCTCCGGTCTATACGTTCTCGGACTTGAGCAGCTTCGCCACGACGGTGGGAATCGAACCTTTCGTCTGGGTCGGCAGCCACGGGTTGGCCGCCAAGGGCGTGACGAACATCACCACCTCTCAGGCAGCGCTCCTCTATAAATATGGCCGGCTTCCGCTCGCCTATTTCACCGGCAATAGCGCGGACGAATCCTCCTTCGTTTACGCACTCAGCCGCGATCCTGGATCAGGTTCGCGCCTCGTGGCCGTTTCTGAAATTGGTGTCGGCGCCAAATCGGTCATCAAGACCTTCCAGCCTGTGGTCAGCGGTGCTACCGCGGATTCGGCTGGTAATTACGTGGGTGGAACGATTGCCGCACCGGCGTTGACGACCTCACCGGGATCAGTTGCACATCCCTCTTTCCCTTACTACCCGGCCGGGCAGATCAAGAGCACGACGGTCTATGATAGCAACGCGGGTGATACCGGGTATCCCAGCTTTGGCACGACAGACCAAACCGGCCTGCTCGCGGCGATTACGGCGACTCCACCTGCAGGTAGTTACTTCATCACCTACCTGGATATCGCTGACTCACTTGAAGCGGAAGGAAACGGAGCCCATGCAGAGCAACTGACCTATAATGGCATCACTTACAGCACAACCGCTGTCCAGGAAGGCCTCTATACCTTCTGGGGTTACGAGAATGTCTTCCCCTCGGTGGCACTTAACAACGCCATCACTGGTACGCCTACGGATCAGTCGAACTTCCTCGTTGGAGTTCAAAACGCCTTCGAGCCTGCGATTTTGCCGACGGCTCTGAATGTGAATCGGACGGTCGATGGCGGCCCCGTTTTCAGGAACTACTAAAGCAGCAACAAATCTCTTCTCCTTCGTTCTTTAGAGCGGAGGGTTGAAATGAAACAACCGGAACCAGCGCAGGTGAAAACCTGCGCTGGTTTCCTGCGTTTACCGATGCATCGCACCAGCCTTTTTTCAGCACGCATTCTCCACGCCGCGCGCCTCCTCGCCGTGACCGGTGCACTCTCTCTTTTCCTCGCTCTCCAGCCGCTCCCCGCCGACACCTCCATATCCACCGCAGCTTCCGCCCCCTCTTTCCCCTACGCCCTGGTCGGCGTCTCCCGCTTCGACGGCGTCTCCTACGTCAACCTCCTCGACCGCCAGACCGGCGAGCACTGGCTCCTTGCCACCAACCAGCCGGTCAAGGGCCTGGTCCTCGACTCCGTGCTCACGGATAGTGCGACCTCCGGCCCTTCCGCCATCGTCCGCTACGCCGGCGAACCTCTCCTCCTCAAGCTCGACGGCAGCGCGACTCCCGCCTCCGCCACCTTGCCGCCCTCCGTCGTCCCTCCCTCGCCCTATCCGGTCAACTCAGCATCCAATGCCACCACTAACCTTCCCATCCAGCCGCCCGCCGGTGCGTCCCTCCCGCTCGTCTTCGCCGCCATCGATCCCAAGAAAATCACCCTGACCGCCGAGCAGCAACAGGAGCTGAATCAACTTCGCCAAGGCTTCCTCAACGCGGTCGGAGCCTCCACCTCCAATAATGCAACGACCGCTACGGCCACGGATCAGGCCAACTCAACAGCGAGTGCCTCCATCGCGCCAGCCACGACGCCCCTCGCAGCCGCATCCCTCAGGAATTGGACCAAGGCCCAGCAACAGAGCGACGATCTCTTCCGCATGCGCTTCGGCACCCAGGCCTTCCTCGCCTACCAGTTGGCCCTGGCGCCAAGCTCGACTCCGTAGAGAAGCGCCCCGGGTAGTCGGGAAAAGCTCCCGGTTGACCGTTGGAAGCAAGGACACACATTGTCGACGCAAAAGGGTTGATTCTCCCCGCGAGACATGATTTACTCCCACCTCCCACCACTATTCCGAAGTAGCTCAGTGGTAGAGCGGTCGGCTGTTAACCGATTGGTCGTAGGTTCGAGCCCTACCTTCGGAGCCCTTTTGTAAGTTCCCTTTTACAAAAGCTTGGCTTTCGGCGGCAGGGTCAAGATGGCCCACTGCCAGCAAAACGCGTTTTTTCGCGCGCTCGTTGATACTCTACGGCCACTCTGCGCACGAGCGCAGGCCATCTCCACCCATTAGCGCTTTACTTAGTGTGGTCTGATTCCTCAGTTGGACTTTCGAAAAGTTCCCCTCTAGGAGTAGAATCCTGCTTAATTCGGGCTTTTATATTGGACGTTTACATAGCTGCTCGTTCTTCAGTAAAATATGTCCACTTATATCGTCCTCCCCCCTATGGATCCCTTAACCATCAGTTTAATCAGTTTCGGATGTATTCTCGCTAGCGCGGTAACCGGATTCGTTCTGGCGCGTTTTTTGCCAGAGCATCATCTGAACTCCGAATCCAGGGACGCGGTTAAAATGGGGTGGGGCATCGTCGCCACCATGTCGGCCCTTGTTCTGGGTCTCCTGGTTGCTTCGGCTAAAAATACTTACGACACGGCCAATACAGAAAGCACGGAGACGGCCGCAAAATTGGTCGTCCTGAATCACAAGTTGGTTCAGTTCGGGCCCGATGCAGATGGGGTTCGCAGCAGCCTGCGTTCAGCAATAGCCTCAGCTATCAAACGCGACTACCCTGATGTAAACCTTGAAGCCGACGTGCCTGCAGCCGCAGAAAATGCCAACGTCATGGAAGGTTTTAGTGATCGGCTTATCACGCTGACCCCCAAAACCGACGCTCAGCAGGTGATTCTCGCGCAGGCCAAGCAACTCACCATTGAGTTGAATCTGGCTCGATGGCTACTCATTGAGCAATCCAAGAACCCATTACCACTTACCTTGATCGTTGCCGTTGTGTTCTGGCTCAGTATTCTCTTTCTTGGCTTGGGATTATTTTGTCCGAACAATCATACTGTCCTGATCATGCTGATTTTATGCAGCGTGTCCGTTTCCGTCGCGATCTTTTTGGTTAACGACATGAGCCATCCATTCAAGGGTCTCATCACCGTTTCCCCGGGGGCGATGCTGGATGTCTGGGGGCATTTGAACCACCCTTAGCCACAATCGCCCTCCGGGCGAAATATTAGTCCGAAATGTATGGCACCCCGACTTTTCACTTGCCCCGGTTAAGTCATCGGAATAAACCATCATACCCGCATGAAAACGCACAACCTTGGCGCCAAAGTATGGAGTGGCGTTTCTCTTTTTTCCATTTCCTTTGCAACACTGGTCATCACGACGGGGATCGCCCCTGCGCAAACGACCAACACGTCAGCTCCTTCCGCCTCTTCTACCTCCAATCCATCCAATGCCGTGGCCACCTCCACCCAGAAGAGCGCCCCGGCCAAAAGCAGCTCCACCGATTTGGCTCCCAATCTAGCTCCACCCCCGGCCAAGGCCTCTCCCTTCCAGTTTGATATCGGTGCCCCGCTCTGGTCGTCGGCGATTTCCGGTACGATGGGATTCAAGGGCTACACGGCACATGCCTACGTCTCCTTTTCCGATCTCTGGAATCACATCGACTACGTGGTGCCTTTGACGATGGATGCCCACTACCAGAAATGGGGATTTCACCTCGATGGCCAGTACGTGAAACTTTCGGCTCCGTTGGATCCGCGCGGGGTTTTGTATAAATCGGGTGACGTGACCATGGAACAGGCCTTCGCCAATTTTAACCTCAATTACAAGGTCGTCGATACCTCCCGTTTTTCCCTCAATACGTCAATTGGCGGACGCTACAACTACCTCAACCTGGGCGGCACCCTGCAGGGGCGTTACATCCAGGGAGATCACCACTTTCACAAAGGCTATCAGGTTCCTGATCAAAGTGCCGATGGGAATGTGGAGTGGGTCGATCCAATCCTCGGCGTGACCGCCTCGGTGCAGATCTGCAAGCCGGTTTCCCTCCAGTTCCTGGCGGACGTGGGTGGTTTCGGGGTTGGCTCTCACATCACTTACCAGTTTTTTGCCGGTCCCCAGGTGCAGATCGCCAGGAATTTTTACGGCAATGTCGGTTTCCGCTATCTTTACACGAACTACTCCGAAGGGGGTAACGTTTACAACGTTGACATGAGCGGTCCTCAAATGACTTTTGGCGTTAATTTTTAATGGTTCGGCGGCAGGTTGAGCCGACGCATTTTCAATCCATTTTTCGACTTTCCGGTCCATTCCATGAATACCTCTTTCCACTGTGTATTTAGGGCCGGTAGCTTAGTCTTAGTCTCAACTTCGCCCATTTTCCCCGGCTGAATCAACCACCCGTAACCTAATCTACCTTTATGAATAACCGCTTCTCTTTCCTTCTTGTCGCCAGCGTGACGACGTCCCTGTTCCTCATGACGGGATGCGACCGTAAATCGAAAGCTGCCTCCGAGTCGGCCCCGGCAAACAACCCGCCCGCCAACGCGAGCGCCAATCCCCCCGCTGACTCGAATGCGGCTCCCGCCGCCGCCCCGTCCCCGGCTCCTACGGCCGATCAACAGCCCTCGGCCAATCCCTCCCCGTCCACCCCCACGGAAGCTGCTCCCTCCGCAGCCGCGATGAGCAAGTTCAACTGGCCCCGCACCTACAACGACGGCACCACGACCATCATGGTCTACCAGCCGGAGATCGAGAAATGGGATGGCTTTAATTTCCGGGCCCGTTTCGCTGTTTCCGTGCAGGAGGCCAACCAACCTGCACCCACCTTCGGGGTCATCTGGCTCACGGCCAATAGCAACGTCGATAAGCAAGAAGGCGTCGTCACGCTCAGCAACCTGGCCATCACCAAGACGAATTTCCCTACCGAACCCAACAACGCACCGAAGTTTGCCGCTTATTTAACCACGCAGCTTCCCGCTCACCCCATCGCCATTCCCCTGGCCCAGATCGACAATCGCTACCTGCTCGGGCAATCGCTCAAGAAAGTGGCGGCCCAGCCGGTAAAAAACACGCCGCCGAAAATCATCTTCAGCGATGAGCCGGCCCTCCTCGTCCTTGTCCAGGGCGACCCCGTCATGCGCCCACTGGCTGGCACCGATTGCAACCGGGTTTTCAACACCAGCGCACTCATCGTCCAGAACGCGGCCAATGGCGGCCCCTTCTTCCTTCGCGCGCTCGGATACTGGTATAAGTCCGACTCCGTCCAGGGCCCCTGGCAAGTCGATCCGGATGCACCCTCCCGTTTGTCCGCCGTCTATGATGCGGCCCTGGCGACCAATCAGGTCGACATGATCAATCCCCCCCAGGGACAGAACCCTCCTCCGCCGGACATCTATGTCAGCACCGTCCCGGCCGAGTTGATCCAGAGCAAGGGAAAGCCCCTCTTTTTCCCCATCGACGGCACGCAATTGCTTGAGGTCAAAAACAGTGACAACGCGATCATCCTCAATATCGGCGACCAACTCTTTTATGTCCTGATCTCCGGGCGCTGGTTCAGTTCGCCCGCGCTGACCGGCCAGCCTTGGGCCTATGTTTCCGCCGATAAACTCCCGGCTGATTTCGCCAAGATTCCGCCCAACAGCGACAAGGGAAATGTCCTCGTTTCCGTGCCGGGCACACCGCAGGCGCAGGAAGCGGTCATCGCCAATTCGATTCCCCAGACGGCCACCATCAACCGCGAGGCTGCCCACTTGACGGTCGCCTATGACGGCACTCCCCAATTCGCTCCCATCTCCGGCACGCCTTTGCAGTACGCGATCAACACCGTCACGCCGGTGATTGAGGTCAATCCCAGCAGCTTTTACGCTGTCTCCAACGGCGTCTGGTTTACCGCGCCGTTGCCCATGGGCCCCTGGTCCGTGGCCACCTCCGTTCCCCCGGTGATCTACACCATCCCCGTTGCTTCACCCGTTCATTACGTGACCTACGTTCAGGTTTACGGCTACACTGATACGGTGGTCTATGTTGGCTACACGCCCGGTTACTACGGCACGGTGGTAACTCCCGGCGGCGTGGTCGTTTATGGCAGTGGTTACGCCTATCCGCCCTATGTCGGCACCACCGTCTACGTGGCGCCACCTTCCACGTACGGTTACGGTGCCAGTTTTGCCGATGGCGCCGCGACCGGCTTTCTCTTCGGCTTCGCGGCGGGGGCTATTGTCGGTGCCTGCTGTGCTCCGCATTGGGGTTGTTACAGCGGCAATACCTTCAACACGGGCAATACCTACAACACCACGGTGAACAACACGAACGCCTATAACAGTTGGGGTAACCACGTCTGCTCGAGTTCGACCTCCTACGGCTACCATGGTGGTTCGACAACCGTCGGGGGCTACAATCCCTACAACGGAAGTTGGGCCGCAGCCAGCAACGGTGCCCACTACAACTCCAACACCGGTACCTACAGCGCCGACCGCGCCGCCGGTGGCTACAATTCCACCACCGGGAACTATGCGGCGGGCGAGCAAAAAGCTGGCTACAATCCGGAAACCGGTACGGCTGCAGCGGGAGAACGTGGCGTCTCCGGCAACACTCAAACCGGTAATTGGAATGCCGGGCGCGAAGGCGGTACCGCCAATGCCGAAACCGGTCGCAGCTCTTATGGCCAGACAACGGCCAGTGGCAATGCTTATAACGGTAATTGGAACGCCAACCAGAGCCGTTCCTACAACGACAGCAAGACCGGTGCGAGCGCTTCATCTTCCACCACCGCCAGCGGCAATGCCTACAACGGTACCGAAAGTTCCGATACCAGCCGCTCGGCCACCACGGCGGATGGCAGCACCGCTTCCGGTAACAAGACCACCTCCAATGGCAGCACAACCTACGATGGTTCGTCCTACAATGCCAAAACGGGTCAGACCCAGTCTTGGGATCATACGAGCGGGCAGGGCACCAGCGGTTCCAGTTCCGGTTCCGATCACGTCTATTCCGACTCGAACGGAAATGTTTACAAACCCTCCAGCGACGGCAGCGGCTATCAGAAAGCCACGAGCAGCGGCTGGCAGGACGCCGATCACAGCCAGTCTCAGGATCTGGATCGCCAATCCCAGGGATGGGGCGGCGGATCCCGCTACGGGGGTGGTGACAGCAGCAGCCGCTGGGGCGGTGGCGGCGGTTACCACGGGGGCGGTGGATACCACGGCGGAGGCGGTCGCTCCTGGCGCTAACTAAGCACCTGCGTTCTGCCGTTATCTGACCCTTCGGACAAGCCATGGCCAGTATCGATTCGAACAAGAACAGAAAGTGGAAAAAATGAGCCAGAAGCGATCTCTCTTCAGAATGCTTGGCTTGGCGGTTGTCTCCATCTGCCTGGCCAGTTGCGGTAACAAGAACGACGCGATCTCCGCTGCCGGCCAAGCTGATAAAAAGCAAGGCGTCGTCGTCCCCGGCGTGGAAGAAACCAAGGCCATTGCCGAAGACGGCTTCATCTACGGGCTGCCCCTCGTCATGAACTACGCGATCATGTACGAGTATTCGGTCGACAAGAATTCGGGCCAGTACAAGGCACCCTTTAATGTCATCAGCAACGAGCACCGGGTCTTTACCCCGGCGGACACCGCCATCCCCACGCCCAACAGCGACACCCCCTATTCCCTGGCCTGGCTCGATCTACGTGCGGAACCGATCGTAATCTCCGTCCCGGCGGTGCCCAAGGAGCGCTACTATTCGGTCCAGTTGACCGATGGCAATACCTACAATTTCGGCTACATCGGCAGCCGGGCCACCGGGATCGAGGCGGGCGATTATCTCGTCGCAGGTCCCGATTGGAAAGGGGAGATCCCGCCGGGGATCAAGAAAGTTTTCCATTCCACCACGCCGTTTTCGATCACCATTTTCCGCACCCAACTCCTGAATCCGGAGGACATGCCCAATGTCGAAAAAATCCAGGCGGGCTACAAGGTTCAACCTCTTTCCGCCTATCTCAATCAACCCGCGCCGCCCGCTCCCGCCGTGATCGATTTCCCCCCTGCCACGACGTCCGGCATCAAGGACAATTTCTTCGCCTATCTCGACGCCGCCCTCCAGTTCGTGCCGCCGACGCCGGAAGACACGGATATCCGGGCCCGGCTGGCCAGCATCGGAATCGGGCCCGGCAAGACGTTCGATTTCAAGGATCTCGATCTTGAACACAAGGCGGTCATCTTGCTCGCGATGAAGGAGGGTGACGACAAGGTGGATCAGTTCCTCTCCTCGGGCATGAAAAATATCCATGGCTGGAAGGTCGGTTCGCTCTTTGGCGATGCCTCCTTTTACCATGGGAATTGGTTGATGCGTGCCGCCGCCGCCAAGGGAGGCATCTACGGCAACAATGCGGACGAAGCCATGTATCCGATGACCAAAACACTGGCCAATGGCGACGTGCTTGATGGAAGCAAACACGCCTACACCCTGACTTTCCCCGCCGGTCAGTTCCCGCCCGTCAATGCCTTCTGGTCGGTGACGATGTATGACGGCAAGAATCAGCTCCTGGTCAAGAACCCCATCAACCGCTACCTCATCAACTCACCGATGTTGCCGCGGCTCAAGAAAAACGCCGATGGATCGCTCACCCTCTACATCCAAAAAGATTCCCCCGGTGCGGATAAGGAAAGCAACTGGCTGCCGGCCCCCGATGATTCCATCTACCTCGTCATGAGGCTCTATTGGCCCAAGACGGAAACTCCCTCCATTTTGCCTCCCGGTGAGGGGACTTGGCAGCCTCCGGGCATTGTTCAGGCCAATTGATCTCAACCTTTAACCAGCCCGCTATGAAAAAGCTCCACCACCTTCTCCTCTCCGCCCTCGTCGCGGCGCTCTTCCTTCTCACTCCGAGCGCTCTCCATGCCGACAGCGCGTGGAAGATCGACGAGGAGTCCCAGCAGGTTTTGCAGGATCTTTTTGCCAAGCATCCATCGGCACAAGCCATCGCGGGGGAATCGACGGCGATGCTCGTCTTCCCGAACATCGTCAAAGCCGGTTTCATCTTTGGTGCCCAGCGGGGCGATGGTGAACTGATCAGCAACGGCCAGGTCCTCGGCTATTACCGGACCCGCTCCGTCTCCTATGGTCTCCAGGCGGGCGTGCAAAAATATGCCTACGTCCTCTTTTTCATGAATCACCACGCCCTCAATTATTTGTACCGGCATGAAGGCTTTGAAATTGGCGTCGGCCCCAGCGTGGTCGTTCTCGATGAAGGTGCCGCCCGCAACATCGATGCCACGACGCTGCATAGCGACGTCTACGCCTTCATCTTTGATCAGCATGGACTGATGGCGGGACTGGGCCTGCAAGGCACCCGGATCACTCCCCTCACGCCCGATAACTAAAGCGGATCGACAAACAGATTGTCCGGGATAACCCGCGAGATATTCAAAATACAAACCGTGCCTCAACCAACGATAAAGCGACCATGAAAATCAAATTACCTCCGCTCTCCGGAATACTCCTTTCCGGCTTACTGACCTTGGCATCGTTGGCCCAGGCCCAGGTTCAGACCACTGGCACCCCTGGTTCACCGAGTGCCACCACCACCATCCCGGGCAATCAGCTTCCCCCGCCACCACCTCCGTTTGGCGGCGTCATCAAGGAAGACGCTAAGGATTCGACCCCCTGGTGGCCGCCGCGCGTTGTGCCGCCCAAGCAAGCACCGAACGTTCTCCTGATCATGACCGATGACCAGGGGTATGGGGTTTACGGAACCTTCGGCGGAGTCATTCCGACCCCGGCCATGGATCGAGTAGCCGCGGCAGGATTGCGGTATACCCAGTTTCACTCGACAGCGCTTTGCTCGCCCACGCGCGCGGCGTTGATCACGGGGCGCAACCACCATTCGGTCGGCTTTGGCGTGATCGGTGAATTGTCCACCGGCTATCCGGGCTACAACTCGATTATCGGGCCAGAGAGCGCCAGCATCGGGGAAATCCTCAAGGACAATGGTTACGCCACCTCCTGGTTTGGCAAAGACCACAACATTCCCACCTATACTTACAGTGCGGCCGGCCCCTTCGATCAATGGCCGGTCGGCATGGGATTCGAATACTTCTATGGATTCCTGGGCGGGGAAACGGATCAGTGGACCCCCTATCTCTATCGCAATACCAGCCCGGTGTACCCATGGATCGGCAAGCCCGGTTACAACCTGACGACCGACTTGGCGGATGACGCCGTGGAGCATATGCGCGAGTTGAACGCCTCGGCTCCAGACAAGCCTTTCTTCATGTACTACGTGCCCGGAGGCACGCATTCCCCGCATCAACCAACCCGGGAATGGATTGATAAAATCCACGCCATGCATCTATTTGACGGTGGCTATGAGAAGCTGCGTGAACAAATCTTTGCCAACCAAAAGCGGCTCGGTGTGATCCCCGCGAATACCCAGCTTACGCCATGGCCGGACGGCCAGGAAGCCTATGGCGGTGCCAAGTTGCCTCGCTGGGACTCGTTAACCTTCCTGCAAAAGAAACTCTACATCCACGAAGCGGAAGTGTTTGCTGCCTACGTCGCCTATACCGACCATGAAATTGGACGGGTGATCCAGGAGGTACAGGATGAGGGCAAACTCGACAACACGCTGATCATTTATATCTCTGGAGATAACGGCACCAGCGCCGAGGGTACCGAGGAGGGAACCTTTAACCAGATGACCGCCTATAACGGCATCCTCACGTTGCCGGAGGCGGTTCAGCTTTTACATTACGAGCAATGGGGTTCGGACAAGACCTACCCCCACATGGCGGTGCAATGGTCGTGGGCCTTTGATACGCCTTTCAAGTGGACGAAACAGGTTGCCTCACATTTCGGTGGAACCCGTCAGGGCATGGCCATTTCCTGGCCCGGCCACATCACGGATGTCGGCGGAATTCGGACTCAATTCCATCACGTCATTGATATTGTCCCGACGATTTTGGAAGCGGCTGGCATTCCTGCCCCGGATACCGTGAATGGCATCAAGCAAAAGCCGATCGAAGGTACCAGCATGATCTACACGTTCGACAAGGCCAATGCCAATGCCCCATCGAAACGCGACACCCAATACTTCGAGATGGTCGGCAATCGCGCGATTTACCATGATGGATGGGTCGCGGCCACGACCCCGCCCGCCGCGCCATGGCTCCTGGCCACGGGCAAGCTGCCCCCTCTCAGTGATTACAAATGGGAACTCTACAACGTCACCGACGACTATTCAGAGTACAACGATCTCGCCGCCAAGATGCCTGACAAGCTCAAGGAAATGCAGGCTCTATTCACAAGTGAAGCGGCCAAGTATAATGTCTTGCCGTTGGATAATTCCGGCTTCATCCGCCTTCAGACGCCACGACCGAGCGCGATTGCCGGCAAAACGGTCTTCACCTACTCGGGCGAGAATCTCGGCATTCCGGTGGGCAATGCTCCCAATATTCTCGACAAGGATTATACCATCACGGCAGATGTGACCATTCCCGAGGGCGGCGCCTCCGGCATGATCGTGACCCTGGGTGGCCGGTTTGGTGGCTACGGTCTCTACTTGCTCCATGGCAAACCGGTCTTCTCCTACAATTTCCTGGATCTTGAGCAGACTCGCTGGGAAGGCGGAGTAGGGGCGGAAGATTGGCTCGGTTCCCGGCTCAAGCCCGGCAAGCACCAGATCGTCTTCGACTTCAAGTACAACGGCCCCGGCCCCGCCAAAGGAGGAACCGGCATATTGTCGGTCGATGGCAAAGTTTACTCACGCAAGACGATTGAGCATACCATTCCGCTGCTGATGTCCATCGACGAGACATTCGATATCGGTGCCGATACCCGTACGCCGGTCGACGACAGTTACGAATTGCCCTTCCGCTTCACCGGAACCATCGACAAGCTGACCTTCAATCTCGGTCCGTCACAGTTGTCAGCCGACGACCAGAAGAAGCAGGCGGAACTGATGGCGCATGCCAATGACTAGGTCATGAAATTCCTGCCCAGGGTCATGGCGATCATCGAGATGGGAACGGGCCTGGCCCTCATGGCCGTTCCCTCCCTCGTCGTTATGCTCCTGCTCGGCTCTCCGATCGATTCGTTACCCGCGATCACGCTGGGCCGTGTTGCCGGGGCAGCTCTGTTCGCTCTCGGCCTTGCCTGTTGGTCGGCACAGGGGATGGCCGTGCCGATGCTCTTTTACAATGGGATCGTTGCCCTACTTTTGGCTTGGAGTGGAATCAGCACGGGATTAGTCGGTGTGGCCCTATGGCCCGCCGTCATCCTCCATGTTATCCTGGGTATCGCCTGTCTGGTGGCCCTCCGGTTAAAATCATCCGCAAAGCCCCTCGTTTCTTCTCTTTAAAACACACACCCGCATTCCTCAGTCCATCATCTTTAAAATAACCCTTATGAACCGACTTCACTTCATCACCGCCACTCTCATCGGCCTGCTCGCCTTCACCCAAATCGGCCTCGCGGAACCGACCTCCGAACGGGTCGCGGAACTCAAGGCCAATCTCCAGGCCAGCAAGGCCATCCTGCGTCACTACCAGTGGATCGAAACCACGGTCGTCAGCGTGAATGGCGACGAGAAATCGAGCAAGCAACAGCTCTGTTCCTACGCCGATGACGGATCCATTCAAAGAACCGAACTCGATCAGACACAATCCGGTGGGGGCGGATTCCTTTTTCACCGTTTGCGCGAGAGAAAGAAAGAGGAAATGACCGAATACATGAAGAGCGCCGTCGCGCTGATCAAAACCTACGTTCCGCCCAGCCCTTCCATGATCCAGGCCTGCAAGGACGCCGGAAATTTTTCCCTGACCATCCTCGACCCCGGCAAACGGGCCCGCATCACTTTTACGAACTATGAGCAGCAGGGCGATAGTTACAGCATCGATATCAGCCTGGTCAGCAACCGTCCCCTGCGACTGCACGTCTCCACCTACCTGAACGATCCCAGCCAGCCGGTGACGCTGACCGTCAACATGCGTGAAATGGACAACGGGGCTTCCTATCCGTCTCAGTCCATCCTCAACGCCGATGCCAAGGGCCTGATCGTGACAATCACCAATTCCGATTACCAAAGAAACTAGGCGCAGATGCCCCAGTTCAAGCCCTCCGGTCTCGTCCTCCTGGCCTTGGTCGCACTTGCCTCAGGGCGGTTCCTCCAGGCTGACGAAACGTCGCCCTCCGCCTTTTTTCCGACGGTCGAGAATCCAGGCAAGGCACCCGGCCCGGCGCCCAAGGGCATGGTCTGGATTCCCGGTGGCGAATTTTCCATGGGCTGCACCGTGCCGTCCGAAGGTTTCTGCAGCCTGGCGACGATGAATGCCGTGAATGATGCCCAACCGATTCACCGCGTCTACGTCGATGGCTTCTGGATGGACAAGACCGATGTCACCAACGCCGAATTTGCCAGGTTCGTCCAGGCCACCGGTTATGTGACTGTGGAGGAAATCGCGCCGACGAAGGAGCAGTTTCCCACGGCGCCGCCGGAAAATCTCGTCGCCGGTTCGATCGTCTTCACGCCGCCCGCGCAACCCGTGCCGCTCAACGATTGGTCCCAGTGGTGGAACTATGTCCCCGGAACCAATTGGCGTCACCCGACTGGCCCGGCGAGTACCATCAAGGGCAAGGACAATGATCCGGTCGTGCAAGTCTGCTACGCGGATGCTGCCGCTTATGCCAAGTGGGCGGGCAAGCGCCTTCCCACCGAGGCCGAGTGGGAATTCGCCGCGCGCGGTGGACTCACCGGCAAGACCTATGCCTGGGGCGATGACTTCCGTCCCAACGGCAAGTGGATGGCGAACACCTATCAGGGACAATTCCCGGTGAAAGATACGGGCGAGGATGGCTACGCTGGCATCGCGCCGGTTGCCCAATTTCCCCCCAATGGCTATGGCCTTTACGACATGGCGGGCAACGTCTGGCAATGGTGCAGCGACTGGTACCGCCCCGACTATTACGCGCGGCTGAAACTCGCCGGCATTACGGTGGCCCGCAATCCCCAGGGCCCCGATAAATCGTACGATCCCGACGAACCCGACCAGCCCAAGCGGGTTCAGCGCGGCGGCTCCTTTCTCTGCACCGACCAATACTGCACGCGTTACATGATGGGAACGCGCGGCAAAGGCGACATCGATAGCGGCAGCAATCACATCGGTTTCCGCTGCGTCAAGACCGCCCCGGCCGCCAGCCCGGATCACTAGGCCTCTCCAGGAAGAGAGACTTCCTCATCTTCTGCTCCGCTCAATTGCTTTGCTCTCGAATGACCAATCGAGCAAGTTAGGTCGGTTCGCATGAGCACAGACTTCCCAGAAACCCAGGCCTCCCGGTGGGTCCTGGGATTAATCGGTCTCGGTTTTCTGGCCCTCTTGCTCAATGCCGGCTTGCTCGTGCTGGTGATGTGGAAGGAAGACCCGGTCTTCTGGCGAAATGAAGGCGGCTATCCCGTCTGGTTGCGGGATTTTGTCTTCGATCTGTTCTACCCCTTGCTCGCCTGCCAATTTTTCGTCATGGCCGCCGCGACTCTTTGCCAATGCTTTGTCCTCCGCCTTGAGGGAGCCCTCAAGTTCGGCGGGCTCCTGGCGATTCTCCTCTTGTGGCTCTTCTTCGGATCAGTCCTCACCATCCTGGTCTGGAACAACGTGGATAATCTCTGGAACGGCCGTGATCTTCATTACCATCCCGCTTAGCGATTAAAGGCTACGATCGATTATGTTCCACGGACTTTTACGACTAGAGAGCTTTACGGTATCCGTACAGTTTGAATCCATGGGAACGCATGCGGATGAGTTACTCAACCTCCCCCCGTATCTTTTTTCTATCGAAATAAGCGAAGCCAATTATTAGGACTGGAAATGCCAAATCTAAAATCCAATTGTATGCCCACCTGACCTCGTGTGAAAAAGTCATCATAAAAAAAGCATAATAAATACTAGCGACAACATAGCTTCCCAAGAACCTAAGGAACCATCGAGGGTAGTCTTTGGGATTTTTAAAGCGGAACTTTTCTCTGGTTATCCACCACAGCAAAATGAAAAATGCATCGGCGTAGTAAGCTGGGGACCACGAGATTAAAGATAAATTTGCGAGAATACTTAGGAGCCACGCGATTAATCCAAACAATACGGATAGAGAGACGCGTTTCAAATCCGACATGTGGCGAATCTAACAGGGTAACTACCTCTTCCAAGCTTCAACGTGATCAACAACGCAAACTTCCATCGTTTCGGTCATGTGCAGGCTGGTTGAATTCGGCATAAATTGGCCGCCCTTACCGTTATGTTGATATGGCACATTTATATGCTATGAATAAAGTATGGCCATGCGCTTCAAGCTTCTCACCCAAGTCTTGATGATTTTTCTGGCCCTCGGCTATTCCATGCCGGAGGCCATTTGTGCCAATTCCACTCCGCAGGCGGCCAAGTCGAGTTGTTGCGGCGATCACATGACCTGTACCTGCCATCAAGGCGCAATGGGCATGAACTCCTGCGCGATGAAAACCGCGCCGGTGCCGGATAAAAGCCTTCCCATCAATGAAGCTCCCACCCTCTCTCCCCGTGTCGACGTGGCGCTCTTCACCCTCGTTCCCGTTGTTGATCCGGAACCCGTTTCCGCTTTCGCGTTTGATCGTTTTGACACCAACGCCTCGCCGCCCCTGAGCGGTCATTCGCCCCAGGCTGTTCTGCGCCTCTGGCGAGTCTAGCCCCACCTCCATTCCTGTTCGCTCCCAAGCCCTCCGGCTTTGGGACATCTGTGCTCAACCCGTCTTGGAGGTCGGATTATGTCTTTCATTCAGCAATTACAAAACATCACATCAAATACTCCCGTCAATCGCCGCCGGGCTCTGCTCGCCCTGTCCCTGCTGGCGCTCACTGCCTGCTCCCGTTCCGCGAAGGATTCCGGAACACCCGATAATAACATCTCCTACTACACCTGCCCCATGCACCCGTTTGTGCATCTTCAGGATCCCAAGGCCAAGTGCCCCGTCTGCGGCATGGACCTGGTTCCCGTCATGAAATCATCCTCCCCGGATCCCATGACGAACGCCGCACCCGCCGCCGCAGCCGCTGCCATGCCGGGTGACATGCCCGGCGGTACCGTCAACATCGCGCCGGAGAGGCTCCAGGAAATTGGAGTCCGCACGGAGGTCGCCACCACGCGCGACCTCACGCGCCAGCTCCGCGCCCCGGCCCGGGCGGAGATCGATGAGTCGGCGCTCCGCGACATCAACGTCAAGGCCGGGGCCGGCTACATCGAGAAGCTCTACGCCAATTACGAGGGCATGACCGTCCGCAAGGGCGAGCCGCTCATGCGCGTCTTGTGCGAAGGCTGGCTGCAAACCCAGATCGATTACATCCGCGCCTACCGCGCCTGGAAACGGTCTCCCACCATGTCCCCCAACAATAGCTTTGCCCTCGATAATCAACTCGAACTCATGCGCGCCCGCATTCGCGTCTGGGACTTGTCCGACGACCAGATTCACGACCTGGAAAAGTTCGCCATCAGCACCAACGAGATCGATCTCCGCACCGGGCACGGCCTCTCCGGGAGCTTCGATGTTGTCGCGCCATTCGATGGCTACGTCCGCACGAAGAAAGCCATCGAAGGCATGCGCTTTGAGCCCGGCCAATCGCTCCTGGAACTGGCCGATCACAGCCACGTCTGGATCGTGGCCGAGTTCCCGGAAAACCAGGCCGCCTACGTCAACGTCGGGCAAAAAGTGACCGTTACCTTCCCGTCCATGCCGGGCGAGAAAATCCAGGGAACCATCGCCTTTCTCGATCCCCACGTCGATGAAGACAAGCGCCGCATCCGCGCCCGCATCGTCGTGGAGGATCATGCCCACAAATTTCATCCGGGACTTTTCGCGGAGGTCTCGGGCGAATCGCCTCTCGGCAATCGCCTCAGCATCACCTCCGGCGCGGTCGTTCCGACTGGCGACAAGTACATCGTCTTCGTCGATCACGGCGGTGGCAAGTTCGAGCCCCGCGAAATCGAGATCGGTGCTCATTCCGGCGACTACGATGAAGTTCTTTCGGGCCTGAACGCGGGAGACCGCATCATCTCCAGCGCCAACTTCCTCATCGATGCCGAGAGCCGGATTCAAGGTGTGCTCAAGACGTGGGGAACCCGGCCATGAACCCCTCCTCCTCGGAAGCCTCCGCGCATTTCATCGAAAGGCTCACCAATTGGAGCGGACGCAATCCCTTCATGATCGGCCTGCTCGCCCTCGCCGCCATCTGTGCGGGCATCTACGCCGTCGCCCATGTCTCGCTTGATGCCGTGCCCGATCTCTCCGACGCCCAGGTCATCGTCTACACGACGTGGGACGGCCGCAGCCCCGCGCTGGTCGAGGACCAGGTCACTTATCCCATCACCAGTCGCTTTCTCGGCGCGCCGAAGGTCAAAGCCGTGCGCGGTCTTTCCATGATGGGCCACTCGTTCGTCTACGTCATTTTTGAGGATGGCACCGACATTTACTGGGCCCGCTCGCGCGTGCTCGAATACCTCAATGCCGCCCGCAACGCGCTGCCGCCGGATGTCTCCCCGACCCTCGGCCCCGATGCCACCGGCGTCGGTTGGGTTTACCAATACGCGCTCGTCGATTCGAGCGGTCAGCACAATCTCGCCCAGCTCCGCACCATCCAGGACTGGACGCTCAAGTACGCGCTCGGCTCGGTCAAGGGCGTGGCGGAAGTCGCCAGCATCGGCGGCTTTGTGAAGCAATATCAAGTCAACGTCGATCCCAACAAACTCATCAGTTACGGCGTCAGCATCGGCGATGTCGTCAACGCCGTCCGCAAAAGCAACATGGAAGTCGGCGGCAAATCGTTCGAGGTCTCCACCGCCGAGTACTACATCCGCGGCGAGGGCTACATCAAATCGCTCGACGACATCCGGCACATCGTCCTGAAAGCCTCGCCCACCGGCACGCCGATCACCGTCGAACAAGTCGGCACGGTCGAACTCGGTCCCGATCTCCGCGAAGGCATCGCCGAATTCAACGGCGAGGGGGAAGCCGTCGGCGGCATCGTTGTCATGCGCTTTGGGGAGAACGCACTCTCCGTCATCGAACGCGTGAAGGAAAAGATCGCGCAAATTGAACCCGCCTTGCCGGCGGGCGTGAAAATCGTGCCCGTCTACGATCGCTCCAAGCTCATCCTTCGCTCCATCGATACGCTGCGCGCCAAGCTCATTGAGGAGAGCCTCATTGTCAGCCTCGTCTGCGTCGTCTTCCTCTGGCATTTCCGCAGTGCGCTGGTCGCCATCATCATGCTGCCGACGGCCATCCTGCTCTCCTTCATTCCCTTCGTCGCGATGCATCTCACCGCGAACATCATGTCCCTCGGCGGTATTGCCATCGCCATCGGAGCCATGGTCGATGCCGCCATCATCATGATCGAGAACGCCCACAAGGAACTCGAGCGTGAACGGGCCCATTGGGGCCGCGACCTCGTCAACCGCGAGCGCATCGACGCCATTCTCCGCGCCGCACAGAAGATGGGCCGTCCGCTCTTCTTCTCGCTCCTCGTCATCACCGTTTCCTTCATCCCCGTCTTCACGCTCGAAGGCCAGGCAGGGCGTCTCTTCCAGCCACTCGCCTTCACCAAGACCTTCGCCATGTTCTTCGCGGCCTTGCTCTCCGTCACACTGGTTCCCGTGCTCATGGTCGCCCTGATCCGCGGAAAAATTACGCCGGAAGCCCGCAACCCGGTCAATCGCCTGCTCATCGCGCTCTACCAACCCATTGTCGATTGGGCCCTGCGCGCCCGCTGGCTCGTTCTCGGTCTTTCCCTCGCACTCCTCGGCTTGACGCTCATCCCGGTTCTCAAGCTGGGCAGCGAATTCATGCCGCCGCTGAACGAAGGCGATTTCCTCTTCATGCCTACGGCACCCGATGGCATGGCCATCCAGGAAGCCGCGCGGATTCTCCACGACCAGAACGTCCACCTCCGCGAAATCCCCGAGTTCCTCACCATCTTCGGCAAGGCCGGCCAGGCCGAGACCGCGACCGATCCCGGCCCGCTCTCCATGTTCGAGACCACTATCCAGGTCAAGCCCCAGAGCGAGTGGCGTCCCGGCATGACCTGGGAAAAACTTCAGGCCGAAATTCTTCACCACGTCCAGACCCCCGGCATGGCCGATGTCATCTGGATGCCGATCCAGACCCGCACGGAAATGCTCACCACCGGGTTCCGCTCCAATCTCGGCCTGCGCGTTTACGGCCCCAGCATTCATGATATCGCCGAGGCCGGGCAGCAGATTGAGCAGGCGCTCAAGAATTTCCCCGATACCCGCAGCGTCTTCGCCGAACGCTCCGAAGGCGGACGTTATCTCGACATCGAACCCAACCGCGAAGTCATTGCCCGGTACGGACTCAGCGTCGACGACATCAACCAGGTCGTTGAGACCGCCATCGGTGGCAACACCATCGGCTACACCGTCGAGGGCCGCGAACGCTATCCCATCAGTGTCCGCCTCGCGCGCGACTTCCGCGACAATCTGCCCGCCATCCGCCAGATTCCCGTCGCCATTCCCGGTGGCGCGCAGGTGCCGCTTTCGGAACTCGCCACCATCCGCTTTTCGAGCGGCCCACCTGAAGTCCGAAGCGAGAACGGTCAACTCGTCACCTACGTTTCCGTCGACACGACCGCCAGTGATTTCGGTGGCTACGTCAAGCGCGCCACGGAGCATCTGCGCGAGACCATCCATCTCCCCATCGGCGTCTACTGGGAATGGGCTGGTTCATTCGAGCTCCTCCAGCAGGTTGAGCAACGTCTACTCCTCATCATTCCGTTCACCCTGCTCATCATCATCATCCTGCTCTATATCAATACCCGCTCATTCATCCGCACCGGATTGGTTCTCCTCGCCGTGCCGTTCTCGCTCATCGGCGCCTTCTGGTTGCTCTATCTTTGCGGATATCAATTCAGCGTCGCCGTCGCTGTCGGTTTGATCGCGCTCGCCGGTATCGATGCCGAAACAGGCGTCGTCATGCTCATCTACCTCGATCAGGCTTACGATGAACATGTCGCGCGCGGCGCCATGCGGAACCTTGGCGACCTGATCGCCGCCGTGAAGGAAGGGGCCGTCCAGCGCATTCGGCCCAAGATGATGACCATGGCCGCGATTCTCTTTGGCCTCCTTCCCATCATGTGGAGCAACGGCTCGGGTTCGGAGATCATGAAACGGATTGCGGCCCCCATGATCGGCGGGGTCGTCACCTCGGCCATTCTCGGTCTCATCCTCTATCCAGTTCTCTACGTTCTCTGGCGCAGCCGGGAGCTGCCACCAAAGTAAACCCTTGCAACTGGATAGATAGCCCATGTAACAATTGGAAGTCACTTAACCTCATTGTCATGATAGGAGTCCTAAAGAACCTTTGGCAGGCCCACCGCGGCCCCAAACTTTTTTTGGAACTGTCCGTTGACCACGTCGAGATCGGGGACGATCACTTGACGCTGGGTCTGAATCTCGCCTGGAAGAACGAATTTCCGGATCCCATCGAGGTCAGCGATGTCCAGATCGCGGTCTTTCTTCAGGGTCGCAAGAAAGAAGGCGTCCGGTTTTATGCCCAGGGTCACTTTGTCCGGTTGCCCACCGAGCGCGTGATTAAAAAGATCAACGGGATCAAGACCTTTAAAGTCCCCGCTACACAATCGCATGTGGAATATTTGCGGCTCATGAGCCGCGCGGTGCTCGATATTCCCGAAGGAATTTATCCGGCCGAGGTTCATTGTTCTGTTTCCGGCGGCACCTATGTTCATGTGGCGGAACTGCCCATCGACAATAAGCTCAAGTACCGGACGACGGAAAGTTGGAGTTAGTTTCAGGTCAAGATGCGGTCGCTGAGATCATAGATGTTTGTGGATAAATCTTTATCAACGGGTAACGATCTAAAGATGTTTTTTTCGACGCCAAGGAGTCGGGAGCAATTTAAAATAGCGTGCGCAGTCACAGAGCTGGGTCGATAACCCTGAAAGGGTTTGCTCCCCATGAAATACTTTGACATTCAGCGTCTAATATCACGTATAGAGTTTTTTTATTTCTTAATTCAACTGGATAGATCAAGATGGAATTTCGATAGAGACATCCAAAGATTCTATTTTCCCACTTGTGATTTATCTGTTTACTTATAGGATTACCCTATGAGTATTATCCCCAAAGAACTCGAGAATATCTCGACTGCAGTATTGAAGGCCGCCTTGAAAATCAAGGAGGAAGCCGAGAAGACCGCTCTCTATAAAGAAATCGCGTCTCTTGAAGAACAAATTTTAGGCAAAAAGTCGCTGCTTGCCACCCTGCATGGAGAAGCCCATGTCACCAAGGGAAAGCGCGGTCCCAAGAAAGGTGCCCGTGGTCGTAAAAAAGGTACCGGCGGACGCAAGACGGAACTCAAGGGTGCGATTCTTGAATTCTTGAAGTCAAAGGGCAAAGAGGGCGCTCATGTCGATGATATCGTCAAGCATATCGGCAAACCCAAGGCCAACATCAACGCCTTCCTCGCCACCACCGGCAAGAAGAATGGCGTCAAAGCCAAGGGCAATCGCTCCGGCATCTACTTTATCAAGTAAGATCACGTTTGATCGGAATAATCCCTGGTTTTCTGTAGAGAGAGCCAGGGATTTTCTTTGCCCTCGTTCCCGAGTTGAACTTGGCAGCGTGGCACCGCTGAACGGGTCAGCGTTCGTAGGAACTTCCCTACGATACCTCAATCACCAGCGCAGTGGTATTATCCCGGCCCGAATTAGCCAGTGAAGCCTCGACCAGTCGTTGCGCCGGAGTCAGCAGGATTTCCTCCGAGGTCGGTGCGCGCAGCAGGTCGCAAAGCTGGCTGTCATAGAGTCCCTCCACCAAGCCATCCGTGCAGAGGAGAAACTGGTCGCCCGGTTCGTACGCCACCGCGCCCACCTGCGGGTCGACAAACTGATTGCCGCCCCCGAGAGCTTTTTGCAGCGCCGTCCGCCGGGGATGATGACGCGCCTCCCGTTCATTGATCTGTCCCTTGCGGAATAGCCAGCCCACATGGGTATCGTCATGCGTGAGTTGCTTGATCCCGCCATCCCGCGCGGAAAGATAGTAAATCCGCGTGTCGCCAATGTGGCCAAAATACATCCACCCCGGCGTGAACCAGCAGAGACTCAGCGTCGCCTGCATCCCCTGACACTCCTCATAACTATTGCCGACATAAGTCAGCGCCTTGTTGATCTCATCAAAGAGCTCGTCCAGGACGTCGGAGAATCCCGCCTCCAGTCCCACCGCCGATTGCTTATAGGCCCGGGGCAGCAGACGCGTGATTTTTTCCACCGTGATCTGGCTGGCATATTCCCCCGCCTTCGCGCCACCCATGCCATCACTCACCGCAAAAACAAAGTCAGTTGTCCCGGCGATGGCCTCGCCAATTTTTCCCAGGCGATGCAGTTCGTAAGCGTTGAAAAGAAGACCGAGGAACGAGTCCTCATTGTTGGGCCGGACTTTGCCGCGATCCGTCCGCCCCGACCAGCGCAGCAGGCGTCCGGTCGCGCTATGAGTGGGGTGCATCATGGGGTGAGTCGAAACCGGGAAGAATCGTGGCAAACTCGAAATCGATCAAGCAGAACCGCCCATCGGTTTGACGGTAGGTCACATTCCGCATCTCGGCGTCGTCGTGGCGAACCCCAAAGGGGAGCAACTCCGCAAACAGCTCCTTCGTGCGCGCCTCGTCCAGATGATCCACCCGGCTCCCGCAGTTGGTGGTCACAATTTGGAGTTGTTCCGGGTTGGAGGAAAGAAGCTTGGGGACAAACGTGCACCCCACTTTCTCCAGGTGCTTGAGCACCCGGACCTCATTCGTGAACCGCTCCTCCGCCTTGGGGCCGAGGAACGTCTTGTAAACCTTGCCGTCATAGCTGAGCCGGACCATGGCCCGCAGTGTGTCTTTGACGGTTTCCATGAGTTAAAGATTATCCAGACGGTGCATCAGAGCAAATGACTCAGGTGCTATATTGGCCTGGGTATGCTCCTTCCGACGAGTCAAAAACAGAATTCCTAAGTCCGCTGGCTCATTTTGAGCACTGTTTAAAGTGGCATAGTGGCTGCTTCCTAGGCTCACCCGCGCCGGACACTGGTATGCGGCTACCTAACCCCAAACCCTACAAATACAATAAAATGGCGAAGTATAAATTGGAATATATCTGGTTGGACGGCTACACCCCCGTTCCCAATATCCGCGGTAAGACCCTGATCAAGGAATACGAAAAATATCCTACGCTGGAAGAGCTCCCCAACTGGGGCTTCGACGGCAGCTCCACCCGCCAGGCGGAAGGTCACAGTTCAGACTGTGTTCTCAAGCCCGTCGCTCATTATCTCGATTCCACCCGCATCAACGGTGTGATCGTGCTCTGCGAAGTTCTGCATGCGGATCTCACGCCTCACTCCACCAATGCCCGCGCCACCATCCTGGACGATCCCGGCACCTGGTTCGGCTTTGAGCAGGAATACTTCCTCTATCAGGACGGACGTCCCCTCGGCTTCCCGGAGAAGGGTTACCCCGCTCCCCAAGGGCCTTACTACACGGGCGTCGGCTACGAAAACGTTGGCGATATCGCCCGCGAAATCGTGGAAAAGCACCTCGACCTCTGTCTCGATGCCGGCATCAACCATGAAGGCATCAACGCGGAAGTCGCCAAGGGCCAGTGGGAATTCCAGATCTTCGGCAAAGGCTCCAAGAAGGCCGCCGATGAAATGTGGGTCGCCCGCTACCTCCTGCAGCGCCTTTGCGAAAAGTATAAGGTCGACGTGAACTACCATTGTAAGCCACTCGGCGCGACCGACTGGAACGGTTCCGGCATGCACTCCAACTTCTCCACCGAATACATGCGTACGGTCGGCGGCAAGGAGTACTTCGAGGCCCTCATGGCCGCGTTCGACAAGCACAAGAACGAGCACATCGCCGTCTATGGACCAGACAATCACATGCGCCTCACCGGCCTGCATGAGACCCAGTCCATCGACAAGTTTAATTACGGTGTGGCCAATCGTGGCGCTTCCATCCGCGTCCCGAACAGCTTCCCCAAGAACGGCTACAAGGGTTACCTGGAAGATCGCCGTCCGAATTCCCAGGGCGACCCCTACAAGATCGCCAGCCGGATCCTGCAGACGATTGCCACCGTCCCGACCAAATAAGTCCCGCACGGTTCAGTTCAAAACGCCGTCCTGCATTTCTGCGGGACGGCGTTTTACTTTTTGATCGAAAAATTAAGTTTTAGGCTTGCCGCTGTCCGCACAGCAGGCATTCTGGATGTTTCGCCGTTAACGCGGCGGGTGATCTGGCTGGATAGCTCAGCTGGTAGAGCAGCGGACTGAAAATCCGCGTGTCACCGGTTCGATCCCGGTTCCAGCCACCACTCTCAAATTCGGGTGACGTGCGAAAGAACGTGCTAAAAGCACTTCTCGCAGCCCTCTTTCTAAGCGCAGTCCTAAGCCGTTGTCACGGCGAGACTGCCGACCGCTTTGGCTCACTCACAGGGCCAATTAACCAAACCACAAAAGGACAAACACATGCAAATCAGTATGACAGTGGACAGGGTTCTCCAACTGAGAACGAAGGAAACGGTAGTGCTTCTTCACGACAACCCGTCGCAGGAAGGGCAGGGAGGTCTCCAATTCGACGTGGTAGACCCGAAGTTGCAGGGCATCTTCAAGGCTGGGGACGCCTATACGGTAATCATCGTTCAGGAAGTGGACGATTCGCAAGTTCCTGCGAACGTGATTCCGTTACCGGAAGCTCCGGTCGAGGCTCTTCCCGATCCCACGGCTGCACCGGACACTTCGTCCCAGGTGGGCGCGGCCTAACCGCACTCGTCGCCATGACGCCCTCAATTCGGGGGGCGTCATGAAGTGCCCCAAGCTTCCCGGCTTTTCAACGCTGGAATCGTTCTTTCACCTGAAATGGTGCTCCATCCCCGGCGCACCAACGATGGTCAAGGAATACCGATTCGACTCCGTACGCCAGTGGCGTTTTGACTTCGCTCACGTCCCCTCAAGGGTCGCCGTGGAGATGGAGGGCGGAATCTGGCTCAAGGAAGGCGGCGGGCACACGCGCGGCACTGCCTACGAGAAAGACTTGGAAAAGTACAACCAAGCAGCTTTTCAAGGCTGGGTACTCATCCGGCTCACACAACGACTTTGCACCTACGACACCCTCATTGCGCTCAAGTGGCTCATTGAGTCGCGGTCTTCACACCCGCGCCCGTAGGCGATCTCTCAACCACAAAAAGGACAATGAAAATTTACCGAATACTCGGGTGGGATGACCATTTCGAGAACAACAAAAGCCGGGAGCGCGAGTCATGCTCTTTCGTCTGCGTTCCAAACAAACAGGATGGCATGGGCTTTACTCGCATCATGGTCGAGAAAGACGGTGCCTCAATCTACGGAATCTGGATTCTGTTACTCGGCATGGCTTCCCGGCAAGGGAAACACCGATCCGGCTGGCTGACAGAAGACGGGCACCCAACGGGCACCGCGCTGGCACCGTCTGACTTTGCCGTTCTATTTCGCCGCACAGAACCGGAAATCGTTCGAGCATTGGACTTCCTTTGCTCGCCTAGAATTGGATGGCTTGGAACCTCAGAAGTTATTGGAGAACAGCAGGCTCCTCTGGCGATTGATCCAGTGCCCGGCAAGTGCCCGCCCGCTGCCCCTATACCGCCAGTCTCGGATTCTGAATGGATTAAAGAACTCGCGGCAACTCCGGCCTACGCAGGAATCAACGTTCAAGTGGAGGCCGATAAGTGCCGGGTCTGGTGCGTTGCTCACAAGAGGATGCCGAGCCGAAAGCGTCTCCTCGCTTGGCTTAACCGGGTCGAGCGTCCCATGGCGGTTCAAGGCCGCGCTCCGGTTTCTGACAAGCCAGCGTGGAAGCTTGAGGCGGAATCGTTGATTCAGGTCATGAGGACAAACCAATGCCAGATTCACGACTACGAGCCAGCGCGAGACGCGATCCTGGCTGGCGGGCGCGAGGCGGTCAACTGGCTCAATTCCAACCTCACACAGGACGAGAGGGCGATTTTGTTGACCGAATGGAACGTCAACAGCCGTTGGGAGAAACAGTCGTGAATAATTACGACGAGCGGGCCGCGAAGCCAGTAAATCGAAAGTTGAGAATGGGGGACGAGTTTATAAGTCTTCCTCTTAAAATAGCTGACGCTGAAACAGGCATTTGTTCGTGTCGTCCTTCGTCTTACGTCCCGCGTTTTCGAGGCACAGTCAACCTGACAGCGGAAGAGCGGGCGGCAGTCATCGAAGAGAACAAGCGTCGCGGAACCTTCCACCTTTTACGCCTGGGGGCGCATGAAAATTGATACCTCAGTAATTGAGCTAAGGCTTTGGGTAATGATCTTCCTTGGATCAGCTTCGATCATGATCTTGTCCATTGGTCACCATCTCCATAAACCCGAAACGGTTATACCCGTAACGGAACGGGTGTTGGTCTTTGTGGGGCCACCCGAACCCGCACCTACCGAATCCATTCCCGGCGAGTACGCAGAGAGAAAGATGGTCAAGTGACGATAATGCCTCAAGAAGAGGGCGAGTCGATTCAGCCGAAAGTGCTCTACAGCGCGGAGGCCGAAAAGGCCGTCATCGGGTGTATGATGGCTCAGCCCGGCGATGTCATTGACGAGGTGGTCGAGACATTGAA
>CAIPBM010000019.1 GCA_903863295.1 uncultured Verrucomicrobiota bacterium
CGCGAGGGCGGTTCGTCCAGAACATGAGGCATGATTCGGTTCATGATCGAAGAGTCCTTTCTGCTAGAATTTCCAAATCAGGTCAGCCTGGAACAGGTTGTAGTGTTGGATCGTTCCGAGCTGCAAATCCTGGTTTACGTTTGGCGTGGCTAGCTTGTCGTTGACTTGCTCCGCCCAGGCATAGCGAACCGTGGACGTCAGCCCGTCGGTCCAGTTGTAGGAACCCGCGACGACGACGCCTTGCATATTGGTTGCAGCATTAAAGATATCCGCATCAATCAGGTTGGGATCGACCGCATAGTAACCGGTGCTTTGCCAGTAGAGTTTGCCATCCCAGTCGCCTTTTTTCTTGAGCTGACCGACCTCCACTCCCACTTGGTAGGCCACCTGATCCAGCAGGTCTTGGCCGGAATTCTGCACCCCTGCAAAGGTGGATGAGCCCAGCATGGCCTTGTTATTTGCCACGTCGGTTGCGCTCATGCCCGCTCCGGTCGGCGCGCTATTATTGAGGGTTACACCAACATTGCCGGTCGATTTCGATCCAACGAAATTTGAGGCGACCGCACCATTGATGGCGTCACGGGCTGAAGCCGAACGGGAGTTGGCATCCAGGTTGTAGGCGAAGTCACTAAAAATACGGACGGGCACCGACCAACCTCCGGAGGATGCACCAGGTCCCACACGGTCTTTCGTGGCTCCCGTGCTGATGCCGTCAGAGCCGATCCTGAAATCGAATTCCATGGGGACTTCTAAAACCGCAAGGTTGTTAACGCCGGAGACATTGGTGGTTTGCGCGGAAGCCGCTCCCACAAATGGCCCATTGAAATAAGCCGGGCTGTTGTTCGGGGCGGAGAGATTGATCGGACTCGAGCTATAGAGTCCTTGAACTGAAGTAATGCCTCCCGCCGTGCTGGCCGTTGTGCCGCTATAGCTGTAGAACGTTGCCGCTGCTTTGAAGTAGGTATCCTTGTTAAACTTGTATTTGAAGCCAGCTTGCTCAGCAAACATGAACACGTTTGAGGGATTGTAGGTGCCGTTCAGGGTGTTCGTTATCCCGTTTCCCGATGCAGATTGATAAACGAACTGACCCGCCGTGGCGAAGGCCTCCACACCGTTGTCAAAGTTATGGTCCCACTGCTCCGCAGCACCCGCTGGATTCAAATTGTCATCCCAAACAAGATTGGTTGTATAGAGGGGGTTGGCCATCTGACCACCCGTGAGAGTAATGTCATTCGTTGGGCGCCAACCGAGGTAAGCCTGATCGATGGCAAGAATGCTCCGGCCTTTTCCGAAAGGGCCGGCCGAGTCGGACGAACCAAAGGTGACGTTGCCCGAGCGATCGTAATAAGGGTTCGTTGCCAGGCGGAATCCGTAAAAGATATTATCGTAGAGGTCTCCCTTAACTCCAAAACGGAGACGGTAGCGCCAACGATTCATCGTCTCGCTATCGTCATGCGTAAGGCGAGAGTTTGGCGTCGTGCTGGTGGCACTCGACGGATAGTAGGTGCCGCTGGGTGTCGTGCCGTTGCGCAATTCATAACGCAAGCGGAGGTCCCCGTAGAAGGTAATCGTCTTGATCGATGAGCTCAGCTGGATTTTGCTGGCTGCCGTCTGGGCGGAACTCGTTTGTTCGTCTGTCTGGATTTCCTGACGCTCCTTATTCGTAAGAACGCCCTTTTTGACCAAGGCGTCCAATAAGGCACTGTCTTGCTGGGCATTGATCGGTGTAATGGATAAACAGGCAAGGATGATTAGGGCTACGCATCCAAACAAATGAGATTTTAAGTTCACAACTTACTCCTGGGTTGGCGGCAAGTTCATTTTTCCTTTCCGTTCTGCGAGTGGCTCGCAACGGTAATTGGCCTGTTGCCTCAAGCCGTGAGGAAGGTGTCAGGAGGTGCTGGAGATCTTGCGTTTCAATTCTCAACTATTTGTTAATTCTTTTCGTAAGCCGCTTAGCTCAAATTTGTTACGCAATCGTAACAATCGATTCTAAGATCCCCATCGTCTTTGTGGCTTTTCACGGGCCAATCAGTCGCGTTTATCCAAAATCCGATACCCAAATCCGTAGGCGGTCTCGACGTAGCATCCGTGATCTTTCAGCTTCGAACGTATCTTGCGGATATGCGTATCAAGGGTGCGGCTGTTGATTTCAGCGTCATACCCCCAGACGTCCTTCAAGAGCCGGTCGCGGGTCTGCACACGGCCCATCCGTTCCGCCATAAGGTATAAGAGCTTGAATTCGATAGCCGTCAGAGAGAGGCGTTCGCCGCGAAGGCGAGCCTCGCAGCGATCCCGGTCTAAAACCAATTCGCCCACTTGAATACGACCCTCTGGGCTCGCCCCCATCCGATAACGCGCGAGGATTTTTCGGACCTTAAGAATGATCTCCCGCGCGCAATAGGGTTTGCGGAGGTAATCCTCCGCTCCCATTTCCAAGCCTAAAACGCGATCAAAATCATCCGCCTGCTCGGAGAGCATGATGATGGGCAGATGGGAGGTCGCCTCATCCGCCTGGAGCCGCTTACAAATCTCAAATCCGGTGGGATCGTTGAAAATCACCTCCAAGATGACGAGAGAGGGTAGCTCCTCCCTTGCAACGTCGACGATTCGGTTTCCCGCGTTCACGACCAGCGGTGCATAACCCGCGCGTTTGAGATGCTCCCCGAGGATGGCTCCGGCCGATTTATCCGGATCGGCGATAAGGATTTTTTTGCTCATGGTGAAGGGATGTCCCGAAGTCGGGCGGAAACATCATGCGAAACTGTTTCCTTGATGCTGGTCAGGCCTTACCCCCGCAGGCCGAGTTGTCTGAGCTGCTGTAGCTCAAGTGATTTCGATCAAGATGCACCGCTGTGGTCCGCGCCAGCTTGATGATGACCGGGACAGTGACGATCCCATCGTTCTCCGACCAGGCCTTCACGATGTAAGTCCCCGGTGCCAATTCCACCGTCTCTGGCCCCTCTATTGGTGCGCTGCCATGATTTTGAACCGTCTTGATCCGCTTTCCTGCGGAGTTATATATCCAATAAGCGCTGTGGGGATAAAACCGCGTATCTTCGTTATCAATGCTCTCCGATTGTTCGGTCGCAGAGTAGACCTTGAGATAACCGCAGGAATTGACCTGCTCATCAGGGTCAGGCGTGTCGGGACCAACGGCGGGCAGGACGGGGCCTGCGTGAGCTTGTGCGGAGAAGCAGATTAGTGCCAAGCCAAGTGAAACGACATGAGTAAGGGAAGACCGAGGTTTGAGAATCTGGATGGAGTTCATGCTCCAAACCTATTTTCCTCCTCTTAGGCTCCCCTGAGACAAAGATTAAAATCTCATGAAGAAATTGTTAACTCGCCCTCCGACCAAACCTTCGTCGCCGATGATTTCGTTTACCGTTTCGTTCCGATTGTGAAATCGAGGAGACACCGCGCGATTTGATAATCGTATCTGGCTGAGGTGGCCTGCAACTTGGCCTCCGTGTCGTTTAATTCGGCCTGGGTGAGTTCGACTATGGAACTGGTACCGAGCTGATAGCGGGCTTGCGCCAACTTGAGAGCCATGTCCGTGTTCTCAACCATCTCTGTGGTCACGTCGATTTTTTTGCGGGCGGTATCAATGCTGAGAAGAACCTGACGGACATCACGGGACAGGGAATTTTGCAGATCAATAATCTTGGCCAAATCGGCCTGGTCGAGAAGCTTGGCCCGTTGCGCGCGGGCATCAAGTTTACCGCCGGTGGCCAAGGGAACTTCGACATTTACTCCGGCACCATAATAGGTCGGATGGAGATTGGCACTGTCCCGAACCGGACTGACGCCTGCATAACCAAGAGCCGTTACTTTAGGATATTCGGCGGCGCGCTCGCCTTGGGCTTGGCGAAGCGCCGCCGCCTCGTCATTCTTCAATGCGGCCAATTCTGGTCTCTGGGCAAAGGCTTGGAAGATCAATTTGTCCGCCGTGCCCGGATCGCTGAAGTCCAAAGACTCCGGCTCCAGCGAGAAGTGCATGGCATTCGGAAAACCAAGCGCGGTGGAAAGAACGGCTTCAGCATCCTTGGAATCGTTCTGTGCCTGGATCAGGAGAAGTTGGCCCTGTTCCAGATCGACCTTGGCAAAGTTAGCATCGAGCTGAGACTTGAGTTGGTTTTTGAACAGCACCGCGATTTGATCGCTACTAAACTGTCGGGCTTTAACAGTGTCTTGCGAAACCTCCAGCACGGCCTGCGCCCGCCGAAGGTCAAAATAGGCTCGATCCACCTCAAGCACGACCAGCGCCTTGACTGCACTCAGCCGATTATTGGCCGCATCAGCACTGTATCGCGCACTTTGGGTCAGATCGAAAGTTCGACCGAAATCGGTGATCAATTGGTTGACCATGACGCCGTCGGATTGACGACTGAAGACGGTTGGATTGTTGATTCCGTTCAACGCGGCAAGCCGGGTACCTTCCGGTGCGTAGACGGCGTTAATCTCCCCATAAATTTGAGGGAAAAAGCCCGCTCGTGCCTCGCGAATCTGTTGCTCCACTGCTTCTGCCGTCAACTGGGCGGCGAGAATTTGTGGATGATTTTTCAGGGCGTAGGCTTCGGCTTCCTTCAAGGTGAATTTAATGCCGTCGGAAGTCGGCTGGGCAATTTTATCACCCGGTGTCATTTGAGGCGGTACCGCATTAGTTCCCGTTTGTGGATTTCTGTGTGAGGCGGTATCCCCACCGGGAACCTGACTGACACCGAGAAGAGCCAGAAGTAGAGAAGGAAGTACCTTCATGTGACTGACTCCGTTTCGAGCTTCGAGGGGGAAGGGTGGTCCGAAGCGGGAGCGAGCGAAGGATAATCGTGATCCGCAGGTGATTTGTCCCGTAGCCGATAAACAAGAAGTAAGGCTGCGGGAACGATAAAGACAGTTAAAACCACTGATACGCTCAGTCCGCCGATGATGGCCCGGGCCAGCGGAGCATAAGCTTCCGAGCCAGTTCCCAGCTTAAGGGCCATGGGGATGAGTCCGAAAATGGTGGCCAGCGACGTCATTAAAATGGGCCGCAAACGCACCCGGCAGGCGAAGGCCACCGCTTCACGCACAGCCATGCCTTCATCTTCCATCAGCCGATGGGTGAATTCGACGATCAGGATGCTATTGGAAACGACGATGCCCACCATCATCACTACTCCCATAAGCGACATGACATTCAAAGTTGTGCCCGACAAGACAAGCATCAGGACGACTCCCATCAAACCCGGTGGAACAGCGAGCAGAATCAGGAATGGATCAATGAAAGATCGGAACTGAGCAACCAGGACGAGATAGACAAGGACGACGGAAAGCAGCAGACCAAAGCCAAAGCTGGAGAAGGACGTGTACATCGCCTGAACGGTTCCCCGGATTTTGACCCGGACGCCCTCGGGCTTTTCTACTTGATCAACGATCTTTTGTACCGCTGGTGCGACTTCGCTTAGGTTCTCAGTTTTCGGTGCGATAAAAACGTCGATAGTTCGCCGGAGTTGATAATGGTCCACTTCAGTCGGGGCCAAGACTTTTTGAATATCGGCGACCATATCGAGACGAGTTGGATTGATCTGATTGGGACCCCGGAGAGGGATACTGCTGAGATCGCTGAGGCTATTCACCGTACCGTCTGGGTACTGCACGGTCAGGAGATAGTCATTGCCCGTTTTGGGATCGACCCAGTAACTGGGCGCGATCATGGCATTGGAAGTCAACGTTGTGATGATGTTGCTCACGACCTCCTTTTGCGAAAGGCCTAACTCACTGGCCCGAACGCGATTGATGTTGAGCCGAAGTGACGGTGCATCAATGTCCTGAGGGATCAGAACGTCACCAACTCCAGGAAGATTTCGTGCCTGTTCCGCGATCTTTTGCGCCACCGCATAGGTTTTCTCCATATTGGAACCGCTAACCTGAACGTCAATTGGTGCAGGCAGTCCCAGATTAAGCACCGCATCGACCAAGCCTCCCGACTGAAAGTAGGTGCTGATTTCGGGCATCTCTTTCTGGACGGCAGCCCGCACGTGATTCATGTACTCGTAGCTGCCAATTTTGTGATCGTCATTCAGGCCCACTTGAACAAACGCCGTGTGGGAGGCCGAATTACTCGTGTAAATGGAAGAAAAGCCTGGCGTCGATCCAATGTTCGAAACAATGAGGCGGAGGTCATGAGGATCAACTTCGCGGCGGATGAGGTCTTCAAGTTTCTTGACCTCCACTTCGGTTAGATCGAGTCGTGTGCCGGTGACCGTTTTGACATTGATCACGAATTGGCCCGGATCGGTACGCGGAAAGTACGCCAAGCCCAACCATGGATAGAGGACGAAACTTGCCAGGCAAAGGGTCAAGAGAAGGATGATGCTTAGAAAAGGACGTTTCAAAGTGACGGTCAAAACTCTCTCGTAAGCATCGAGAAAATTCGTAAAGCGGGCGTTAAACCAGGTATTGAATCGTCGGCTCCAATTGTGTTTAACGATGCCAGGATGATCTTTTCGATCCACCGTCACATCTTCATGTTGCACGGCATGAGCGGGAATCAGGTTTGCACAAAAGAGAGGCACAACGGTCATCGCCACCACATAGGAAGCGAAGAGTGAAAGCACGACTGCCATGGCGAGGGCGGTAAATAGAAACTGACTGACACCATAGAGAAACGTTACCGGGAAGAAGACAATCGCCGTGGTGAAGGTGGCCGCGAGCACGGGTAGCGAGACTTCAGTTCCCCCGCGTTCCGATGCCACGAGTGGTGATTCACCCAACTCCATGTGGCGAAAGATATTTTCCAACACCACGACGGAATTATCGATCAGGCGCGAAAAGGCGAGGGCCAACCCGCCGAGAATCATCGAGTTTATCGAGCCTCCACCGAAGGAAAGCGCGATAAAGGTGGCCAAAGCAGATAGTGGAATGGATAAAAAGACCGCAAAGGTGGCCCGGAAATTCCCGAGAAAGATCAGGATCATGAGACCGGTGAGGAAAAGTCCGATCGCACCTTCGTGCAAAAGATTTTCAATTGCGGTTTTCACGAAAATCGACTGGTCAAACACCACATCGGTGACCAGGGATTTAGGCACATCGACGAGGTCCTTCACGACCTGCTTGACCCCATTCACAATGGAGATCGTGTTCGCGTCACCTCCTTGTTTGAGAACAGGCAGATAGACGGAAGGCTGCCCGTCGACCCGGACAATATTGTACTGAATTTGCGAGGCGTCCTTGGCGATACCCACGTCCTTGACGAGCACCGGGGCGTTATTAACCATTTTCAAGGGAAGCTGGTTCAGATCGTCAACGCCGCGCAATTGACTGTTCGTATAAATGTTGTAATCGAATGGGCCAATCTTCGCGTCACCTCCGGGTAGAATGAGGTTCGATTCATTCACCGCGCGCACGACGTCCATGGCGCTTAATTGATTGGCCTCCATCTTGACCGGGTCGACATAGACCATGATTTGCCGGTAGCGACCGCCGAAAGGCTGGGGTACCGAGGCTCCCGCAACTCCGGCCATCTGGTTGCGTACGGCAAATTGCCCCAAGTCGCGCAATTGCGCCTCATTGAGTCCCTCACCCTTGAGCGTGACCAAGCAAACCGGGAGACTGGAGGCGTCCATTTTAAGCACCACGGGGGGCAATGTTCCCGGAGGCAACTTCCGCAAGTCGGCCATGGCAAGATTGGAAATGGTGGTTACGGCAGAATCCGCATCTGTCCCCGGCTGAAAATAGACCTTGATGATGCTCACGCCAGGTAGGGAGCGGGATTCCATATGCTCGATTCCACTTCCCAAAGTAAAAAACCGCTCGAACCTCCCGGTAATGTCTGTCTCGACCTGCTCTGGCGGCATGCCATTGAAGAATGTTGCGACCACCACCACCGGTATTTTAATGGCGGGAAAAAGATCAACCGCCATGCGCGTGATGCTGGTTACTCCCAGCACGGCCACCATCAAGCACAGGACGATGACAAAATAGGGGTACCGAAGGGCGAAGCGGGTCATGAAATTATTGCTCCGCTAACAAATTGCGAAGACCTTCGACCGAAAAGTCTGCCGAGTGACAGTAGTTTATAATTTCCTCTTCTTTTTTTCTGAGTGCCGAAGCCGTGGCGGGGATACGACTTGCGAGCTCTCGTGGGATACGGACGAGGCCATGACAATCGCCATGAATAAGTTCACCCGGTGAAATCTCCAAGCCACCCATCTGCACCATTCCTCCGACCTGGACGATATGACTATAGGCGTGGGAAACACTGAGACTTCCAGAAAACAGTTGGAGATCGAAGCCCTCGATTCGCTTCACATCCCGGACAGCACCGTTGGTGACAACGGCGATGCAATCCAGTCGCCGAAGAATGCAGGCATGCATGTCGCCAACCAACGCCCCAGCTCCCGGATAGCGATCCATGTCTTGAATTACTAGAACGCGGGGAGGGGGCACCGCTAGCAGGGCGTCCCACCATTCCGTATTTTCAAAAAAGGTCCGGCCTTTACTGGGAGGAGCCGCCGTCCGTACTTTTAGCGTCATGGTATACCCCAGGACGGGCAACATGTAGGGATATCGACAGACCAGTCCTCCCTCAGCAAAACCCTCGTTTCGAAGCTGCACACGAAAGCGTTCGATGGCGTTTGCCACCGCACACGAATCGAGCATTTTTAAATCCTGAAACTCCTCTTTTGATAGCGCCGCATATTGAGAAGGGGCAAGAACTGGGCCGTGCATTATAGTTTTCTCACATCCATTTCCTTGGCCAATGCGCTTTCACCCAGTTGAATCGAACTACGATTGCCGATAACCACGAGATCGTTCTCGCTCAACCCCGTGAGGATTTCCGCCATGGATGAAGTTTCCAAGCCGACCGTGACGGTACGTTCTTCAACTTTGTGATCCTTATCCAAGACAAGGACCGTGGGATGCTCTCCCGCTGAAACGGTTTGGATCGGTACGGCAAGGGCATCCTTTTTCTGTGAAAGCGTCAATTGCACGATGGCATACATGCCCGGCGTAAAACGAAAATCGGCATTATCCACGTCCAATTCGGTCAACATGGTGCGGGTCGAGCTGTCTACTTTTTGGGAGAACCTTGAGACTTTCGCTGAGAAAATCTGTCCTAATGAGACGACCGTGACCTCGACCGGGTCGCCGACATGAAGCCCGGCCACTGCTGACTCAGGAACGGGGAAATCAAGGCGTAACCGTTTCAATTCCGCCAAGCAGACCAATGGCATACTTTGGGTATTGGAAGCCGTCCCTGCCTGAATGAGCGCACCCGTATCGGCATATCGTTTCGTCACTACGCCATCAAAGGGAGCCGTAATCTTGGAGTAAGAGAGTAACGTTCGCATGCGGTCGTCATTGGCTTGAGCTTCCACGACTCTTTGCTTGGCCGCTTGAAGATCGGCCTCGTTGGCGCGATTTTTGGCGGCTGCTGTGTCCATGTCTTGCTGGGCGATGAGGCCGGGAGCTTCCTTGATCGCCGCCTGAAGTCTCGTAAAGATTTGATTCGTTTCCTCGAAAGTGGCTTGCGCGCTATTGACCTCCTGTCCAGCGGTGATGACAGCGGCATCAGCCTTGCGAAGGTCTTCTTCCAACTCAGGAATTTCGAGGATGGCAAGGACATCCCCTGTCTTGACGTGATCGCCAACGTCCACATTGATTTGCTTAACGTAGCCCGCCACCTTGGCGTGAACTTCCACCTCCTGATAGGGCCGAAATTCGGCGGTAAGATTTACGCTGCGTGACAAATCCTCTCGCGTCGGATGCGTCACAGCCACAGTCGGCGCGTCACTGGAATCAGAAGCGCGCTTCAGGCTCGACCTAAAATCCGGATCAGCATGGTTACATCCGGCAACACCGAATACAATCAGGCTCAGGTTGATGAGAATGCCAAGGCGACAAAACCAATTCATACGCCATCCTCCGTGATGCTGTACCCAACTCCGCGCACCGTCCGAAAAAGTTTTTGGTCGTGCCCGTCATCAATCTTTTTTCGCAACTGACGGACATAGACATCAACGATATTGGTGAGCCCTTCAAAACTTTGATCCCAGATATGCTCCACGATCATTGTGCGGGATAGGACACGTCCTGCATTCATCATCAGATATTCGAGCAGGGAAAATTCCTTGGACGTGAGATCAATGTTTTTTTCACCCCGCTTGACCTTGTGGGCCACACGATCCAGTTCCAATTCGGCTACTCGAAGAGTTGTCGAGTTCGTCACCGGCCCTCGGCGAAGCAGTGCTTTCACGCGAACGAGCAGTTCCGCGAATGAGAAGGGCTTCGTTAAGTAATCATCCGCCCCTTCCTCAAAATTCCTCACCTTGTCGGTAATATTGTCTCTCGCGGTCAAAATGAGGATAGGCACGTGAGTATGACTCTTGCGAATATGCCTGAGTAGTTCCGTTCCCGATAAGCCGGGTAGATTGAGATCCAGGATGATGAGGTCGTAGGAATAGGCTCGAACGTGATCCAGTCCGTTATTGCCATCCGTGGCCACATCCACGGCATACCGCTCGGCTTTGAGCCCTCTGGCGACAAACCGCGCGACCTTCTCTTCGTCTTCGACCAGCAACATGCGCATCCAGTCATGTCTAGTCCCCCCGGATGAAAAAAATCCGCGAACTGGATTAAAAACTCTTCATCTAGGCTGAAGCCGCTGGCCTTCCCAAATGGAGTTCAAGCCTTGGCAATCGAACGCGAAAGGTCGCACCCTGGTTTTCACGGCTTTCCACTTCAATTTTGCCAGCATGTGACTCTACGATGGACAAAACCATGGATAATCCCAAGCCCGTTCCTCCCGCCTTTCGTGCCTGAACCTGTTCGGACCGGAAAAAGCGTTCAAAGACATGGGGTAACGCTTTTTCCGAGATACCAATGCCGTTATCGATGATTTCCAAAACCGCCCACGAAGATTCCTCGAAAACCCGCACGGTTATTTTTCCGCCTTCCGGCGTATACTTGATCGCATTATCAAGGAGGTTGACCACCACCTGCTTAAGTCGAACTTCAGTCGCCTCGACCATGACCTCCCGACTGGCCTCGCAAACCATCTTGATCGATTTATCCTCAGCGAGCGGCACCATTTGTTCCGTGGTTGCGGAGACAAGGCTGGAGAAGTCAATCGGATCTCTGCCGGTCTGTGATTCGCCCGCCTCCAGTCTGGACAGGAGCAATAGTCCTTCGACAATCTGTGAAAGGCGTTCAGCCTCTTCGAGGACGCTCTCGACCTGGGTGGCCTGATCGTCACGCAATCTTCCATCCTTCAAGAGCGCTTCCAATTCGCCCCGCATGATGGTCAGCGGAGTGCGTAACTCATGGGAAGCGTCTGCGGTAAAACGACTGGTCACCTGAAAAGCCTCGTCCAGGCGTTCGATCATGCGATTTAGCGCCAGTGAAAGGCGTTCCACCTCGTCCCCCGTTTCCGGCACGGGCAAGCGCTGGCTCAAGTTTCGAAGCGTGATCCGTTCGGCCGATTGTACGATTTCATCGACGGGCTTCAAGGCGCGTCCCAGTAGAATGTAGGCACCCACCGAGGTAAGACCGATAAACACGGGAAATCCCAGCGATAGTGTCCACAAGAGTCCGTCGAGAGCGCTAAAAACTTCATTTTCAGACGCTCCAACCTCGACAATATACGAGTACCCATGATCGAGTCGGTAACCGATGGCCACAACTTGAAGCAATTCCCTGGCCTGAGATGCCTCCTCGCGATGAATGGGAGTCGTCTCGAAGCCGATTTGGTCGAAGGAAACTGAGGGCGGTGCTGAGAGCCCGTTGGCGTTTTTCGAGGCGTAGACAGTCCGTCCCAATTGGTCGGTGACGCGAATGAGGCGGTCGTTTAATTCCGGCGCATACCTCGCCTGAATTTCGCTGCTGATGTAGGCTTCGCCCTTTTGAGGTACATCCGCTAGAATTGTACTGGCAATCTGGTGAGCCCTGCGGATGAGAGCCTGTTGCAACGACCGGATCAAGTACTCCTTAAACCCCCAATAGGTGTAACCTCCAAAACAGATGAAAATTAATGAGAGCGTTACCGCATAGAGCGTGATCAAGCGAGCCCGTATGGAACGAGGACGTGTCATGCCCCGTTCAATCCAATCGAGTATCCGACACCGCGCACGGTACGAATCAGCTTTGCTTCGTGAGTATCATCGATCTTTTTGCGAAGCTGACGAATGTAGACATCCACTATGTTTGTCAGACCTTCAAAGCTCTGGTCCCAGACATGCTCGATGATCATGGTGCGGGAAAGCACGCGCCCCGTATTAACCATGAGGTATTCGAGAAGAGAGAATTCCTTGGAAGTCAAATCGATTGTCTTTTCCTGTCGCCTGACCCGGTGGGCGACGCGATCCAACTCTAAATCCAAAATACGAAGGACACTCGACCGATCAACCGGTCCGCGCCGCAAAAGCGCCTTGATTCGCACCAACAGTTCTTCAAAAGCGAAAGGCTTGGTCAGATAATCATCGGCACCTGACTCAAAGTTACGCACCTTGTCCGCAATGTCGTCCCGTGCCGTTAGAATCAGGACCGGGACCTTGGTATTACCTCGGCGAATGTGCTGCAACAAATCGGTTCCGGATAGTCCAGGCAGATTGAGGTCTAAGATGACCAAGTCATAGGTGTAGCTGGCAAGAAATTGCTGTCCCTCCTTGCCATCCGCGACTGCATCCACCGCATACCCATCCGATTTCAGGCCCCGATTGATAAACCGGCTGACCTTTTCTTCATCTTCAACGAGGAGAATGCGCATACCGGGTAAAGCGCTAAAGATACCACATGAATTATCCACGTATCGAGCGTTACAAGTGTGAAATGATGACTCAAACGACGACACCTATGGTTAGGAAATGTTGCAAAGTCGATGGACCGTGATTTTTCCAAGCAGTTAATTAGGCGTCCTGAGCGATGCCCAGACCTCAAATTTTGGGTAACAAACCTACTTCAAGGGAAAAGCTGTCACGCTTTCAGGATTTAGTGCCCGTCAAAACCGCATTCACCTCTGATAAAAAGAGCGAAGCCAACGGACCCCGAACCTGCACTTTTAGTACGACACATCAGCTCGGTGAGATATTTGTCATCTTTTCAAGTTGAATTGTACTCACTTGCACCGCCACAAATAACATTCCAAATGTCCAAAAAAGGCTTTAATTTTAGAGTCATTTGCACCTGTCTGCTATTCTTTCTAACTCGACCCTCTTTCGGACTTAACCCGCGTAACTGCCTTTATCTATCATGAAATCACGTCTCCTTCTCTCCTCATCCTGGAAATTTCGTCGAGCCACCGGCACAAAGGACGGGTGGCTGCCTGCTCGTGTGCCAGGCTGCGTGCATACCGACTTGCGTCGAAACAAACGGATTCCCGATCCGTTCTGGGGCGATAACGAGAAGCAGTTGCAGTGGATTGAGGAAAGTGACTGGCTTTATCGCACGGAGTTTACCCTGCCTCCTGCGTTCCGGGGCCGGAAGCATATTGAGTTGGTGTTCGAGGGCTTGGATACGTTGGCGCGAATCCGCCTCAATGGCCGGGAAATTGGACGCAGCGAAAGCATGTTCCTGGGTTATCGATTTGAAGTAGGTTCCTTGCTGAAGCCGCGCGGCAATGTGCTTGAAATTACGTTTCTGAATCCCATGGATTATATCCGCAAGCTTCAGGCGGAAACTCCCGATGCCTATCATGAATGGAATGATGCGGTTGGCGGATGTTCGTTTATTCGTAAGGAGCAATGCGCGTTTGGCTGGGATTGGGGTCCACGGTTTGCGACGTCCGGCATTTATCTGCCGATTTACCTGGAAGCTTGGGAAGAAAATCGGATCGAATCCGTTCGGGTGGTTCAAAAGCACCGGGGAGATTTAGTCGAGCTCGATCTGGAGACTAAGACTTCCACGAATACGGGAACCTTTCGCGGTACCGTTTCACTTGATGGAAAAGTTGTCTCGAGATTTGACGATCTGAAAACAAGCATCAACAACCCTCGCCTCTGGTGGCCTAATGGGCACGGCACCCAGCCGCTCTACGAGGTTCGGCTGGAGTTAGTCATCGAGGGACGTGTCGTTGATGTCTGGCAAAAGAAAATAGGACTGCGCACGATTGTCCTGGACCGGCATCCGGATGAGTTTGGAGAAACGTTTCAATTTGTCGTCAATGGCCGGACGATTTTTGCCAAGGGCGCGAACTGGATTCCGGCCCACAGCTTCGTGACCGAAGCCGGTCACGCTCTTTACGATGACGTGCTGACCTCGGCGGTTGAGGCGGGGATGAATATGCTTCGGGTCTGGGGAGGCGGCATCTACGAGAAGGAAGAATTTTACGATCTTTGCGATGAGAAGGGACTTCTGGTTTGGCAGGATTTCATGTTTGCCTGCGCCCTCTATCCGGGTACGCCGGAATTCCTGGCCTTGGTGAAACAGGAAGCGGCCTATCAGGTGCAGCGACTGGCTCATCGTGCTTCGCTGGCCCTTTGGTGCGGCAACAACGAGATCGAGCAGATGCCGCAGGAAATCGTCAAGACCCCCGCGCGGAAGAAAGCCTACGATGATATTTTTTACCGCGTCCTGCCTGAAGCTGTCGCGAAATACGATGGCACCACGCCTTACTGGCCTTGCTCTCCGCATAACCCCGAAGGTTACGAAAAGGGACACAACAACGAACGCGCGGGTGATTGCCATTTCTGGGATGTCTGGCATGCCCGCTTCCCGGTCTCCCGTTATGAAGAGCAGAATTTTCGCTTTTGTTCGGAGTTCGGCATGCAGTCCTACAGCTCGCCTGAAGTTGCGGAGACCTATTGCGACCCGGAAAATTTTAACGTCTTCGGGCCCGAGATGGAGAACCATCAGAAGAACGGCGCTGGAAATCTGATCATTCTGGATTATGTATCGCGCCTTTATCGCTTCCCCAGCGACTACGCGGCTCTGGCTTATCTTTCCCAGTTGAACCAGGCCTACTGCATGAAATTCGGTATTGAGCATTTTCGCCGTTCGTCACCGCGAACGATGGGAGCGCTCTATTGGCAGATCAATGATTGCTGGCCGGTCGCCTCATGGAGCAGCCTGGAATTTGGTGGACGATGGAAAGCGCTTCACTATGCGGCAAAGCGTTTCTTCGCACCAGCCTTGGTCAGCATTCACATCCCCGGTCGGGAAACCGTCGGCATCGGCAATTCGCTGAAGAGCACCATTCACGACCTGACGATTCATACCGTCTATGACGGACTGGAAGATGGTCCGGCGACCATCGTCTGGAGCCTGCATCACCTCGAAAAAGGCGAGCTGCGTTCTGGGAAGAAAAAAGTCGCACTGCGTTACGGCGAATCGGTCCGGCAACTGAGCCTTGATTTCCAGGGCGAGATCAAAAAGCACGGTGCCCGCTCGCTCTACCTTCGGGTCGAATTGATCCGGAACGGTGAGATTATCTCAAGGCAGACTGCGTTTTTCACGGCGCCCAAATATATGGCCCTGCAGGACGGGAAGACCGTCGCGAAAATGAAAAAACTGGGAGAGAAACGATTCGAGCTGACGCTTTCCTCCAAGGTCTATCAACATGCCGTGGCCTTTCATTTCCAAGGTATTCGCTACCGGGCCAGCGATAATTTTATCGATCTCTTCCCAGGGGAAGAACGCCAATTCGAAATACGTCTGGAAAAAGACTTAGCGCTGAGCGAACTAAGAAAGCGGCTCGAGGTCACAAACTTGATCGAATCTTACAAACAGCAACCAGCCAAATAGCCGGTCGTCTCCGGCGACAGCATCCCACAACTTCCGATTTAAACCTGAAATAAGCCGCTCTTTTTCAACCGGGACCAGGCGGTTCGGCCCAGGGTGAGGGGATCGTTGAGGCCCCGGAGTTTCAGGCGGACTTCGTCGCGGGAGATCAGGTCGGCAGAGACGATTCGTTCCAGGTTCAAAATCAAGGAGCGATCGACTCGAAGAAAAGGTGGGCTAGGGAGGACGGCTTCGTAACTTCCCAGGGGCTGACAGATCAGGAGCGGCGTGTGGGCCTCAATGAAGAATCGGGTAAAGTCTCCATCCGCCTTGAGGAGGATGAGATCGGACAGGGCAACGACAGTTGTCCATCCGGCGGTGTGGAGGCAGATTTTGTCGTTGGGCCGGTAGACCTGCGTCTCCTTGCCGGAATCTGATGGCTCTCCAAGCCTCGCGATGGCCTGGGCCAATCTTTCTGGGCGGACAGGCTTGAGGAGATAGTCGACGGCATGGACTTCGAAGGCCTTGACCGCGTGTTGGGCATGAGCGGTGACAAAGACGGTCCGCGGAGCCGGTTCGAGTTTTTCGAGAAGTTGAAAGCCATCGGCACCGGGCATCTGGACGTCCAGGAAGATGGCATCGGGCCTGTGTTCCTGGGCTAGTTTTTGGGCTTGGACGATATTTTCTGCCTCAGCCACGATTTCGACTCCGGAATGTTCGGCTAGAAGCTGACGCATGGATTGACGGGCCAGACGTTCGTCATCGATCAGGATTACGCGAAGCATGGTTCTCCTTCCAGTTCGAGCAGAGCCCGGATGTCGTCGCCCTTCTGTTCCAGTGTGAAACGGTGGCGCTTTGGATAGTGAAGTCCCAGCCGGCGGCGGAGCGTTTCAAGACCGACGCCTTCGTGCATTTCCGGACCGAGCCGGCCGAAGTGGCGAACTTCGATAACCAGGAGATTTTGGTCGAGCCAGGCAGAGATTTTCAATTCCCAGGAGGATAGGTCCTGTTGGAAGCCATGCTTGATCGCATTCTCAATCATGGGCTGGAGCAGGAAACTGGGAACGGTTTTTCTCCGGGCAGGGGGATCGGCGGTGATGCTGGTTTTCAGGCGCTCGCCGAAGCGGGCCTGCTCGATCTTGAGATAGGCGGTCATGGCTTCAAGCTCGGTAGAGAGAGGAGACGCCATGTTGTGGCGCTGCTCAAGGGAGTAGCGGAGGTAGTCGGAAAGTTCCCGGACCATTTGCAGCGCTGCACCCGGGTGCGTGGGGATTTCCGCACTGATGCCGTTGAGCGAGTTGAAAAGGAAATGGGGATCGAGCTGGGCACGGAGGAGTTGCAGTTCCATGCGCTGGGCTTCTTCAATGGCTTTTCGGGCCCGTTCCTGCTCCGTCTGGGCCTTCGCCCGGATGCGCAGACCAAAAAAAACGAGGCTCCAGGTCAGGTAAATGAAAGTCATCAAGGTGATGCGAAAGAGCCATTCCTCCCGTTGCGTCCAGCCGGGTGTCCACCATTCCGCCCAACCGATAAGAATCAAGGAAAGCGAGGTCTGGAGCAGGGCGGCGGTGAAGCTGAGCACGACCATCCAGACAGCCGTGCGGACTCCGAAGGGATCGCCGAGATACGGCTTCCGGTAGAACAGATAGATCAGACTGGAAATCATGAAGCCCAGGGGCTCCATCAGGAGGGTCAGCCGCACGACATGGCCGGTATCCTGAATAAAGGCAAAGCGAACGGTCAGTTCCGCCAGGGCAAGAACAGCCCAGATGGAAAGATTGAACCTCCAAAAGGAAAAGGCCGGACGGGATGAAGTGCTTTCGTGCACGGCCCGATTGTGTGGGTAAAAATAAACGGGTCAATATTCGAACCGCGGCGTAAAGCCGTATTCAACGAGTATTTGGGCCGCTTCACCGAGTCCACCGCGACATTTGTTTTTTTGAGAGGAAAGTGGCGGACATGAAAACATTTATTGTCTGCTTAACCCTGGTCTTCTTGACGGCGGCGGTGGCCTGCGCACAGGTGAATGTCGCTTTCAAGAAGGACAGTGACTGGGGTTCCGGATTCACCGGCGAAATGACGCTGACGAATAGCGGAACGAATGCGGTAACGGATTGGACGCTGGTGTTTACCCTGCCGCAAGGGATCACCAGCATCTGGGGAGGAACCATTTCCTCCCACTCCGGCTCGACGTATACGATCATGCCCCAAAGTTGGAACAAAACCATACCCGCCAAGGGCAGCATCACAGTGGGCTTCAATGGAAGCCCGGGCAATACCTCGGGCCCGACGGGAACGACGCTGACTCCGGTCTATTCGGGCACGACACCCACGCCGCCGGTCACACCCACCCCACCCTCGAATCCGACACCCCCAACGACCCCTGTCGCCGGAGCCGGCAATACCTCAGTCCGCGTCGGAGACGTGACCATCACCTACACGGTGGCGAATGACTGGCAGAGTGGCTTCCAGGCGAATGTGACGATCACGAATGAGACCAGTTACATCCTGAAAGGCTGGTCGATCTCCTTCATGCCCGGGGCTGGACGAAGCATCACCTCCATCTGGAACGCGCAGGTGGTCAGCGCGACCGGCGGAGTGGATGTGATCAACGCGGCTAACTATAGCTGGAACGCGGACATTCCGGCCAAGGGTAGTGTCAGTTTCGGTTTTAACGGCACTCCCGGAAACCTGACGTCGCCTCCGACGAGCTTCACCTTCACCGGACAGGAATCGACAACGCCCACCACGCCGACGCCACCGACCAACCCCACGCCACCAACGAATCCTACCCCACCCACCACGCCGCTTCCTCCGGTGACGCCGCCGTCGGGTACGCCGTACCTCAACTACGGAGAGGCGTTGCAAAAATCGCTCTTCTTTTACGACGCCCAGAGGGCGGGTGCACTTCCCGCGAATTTCCGAATCAACTGGAGGGGCGACTCCGCATTGACCGACGGCAAGGATGTCGGAATCGACCTAAGCGGTGGATTCTATGACGCGGGAGATCATGTCAAATTCGGCCTGCCCATGATGAGCACGATCACCCTGCTCTGCTGGGGAGGAATCGAGTACAAGGACGGCTACGTCAACTCCGGTCAATGGCAGTCGTTCCTGAGTGTGGTTCGCTGGGGAACGGATTGGATCATCAAGGCTCACCCCAGTCCCAACGTGCTCTACGGTCAAGTGGGCACTGGTGAGCTGGATCACCCGTTCTGGGGGCCAGCGGAAGTCATGACCATGGCGCGTCCTTCCTTTGCGGTCACCGCACAAAATCCCGGCACGGAACTGGCAGGCGAGGGAGCCGCGGCCATGGCAGCGGCGTCCATTCTCTTTGCCCAGGAGGATCCGGCCTACTCCCAGGTTTTGCTCACCCATGCCAAGCAGCTCTATGCCTTCGCGGATCAATATCGCGGCAGTTATGTGAATGCGATCCCGGATGCCCGCAACTTCTATAACTCCTACTCGGGCTACAACGACGAGCTGATCTGGGGAGCGGCGTGGCTCTACCGGGCCACAGGCGACACGACCTACCTGACGAAAGCCGAGACCTACTACGACCAGTATTATAAGAACGCCACGCTGCATTGGACCCATAGCTGGGATGACAAGAGCTATGGTGCCAGCGTGCTCCTGGCCGAGTTGACCAAGAATGCCGAATATAAAACCGCAACCGAGAAATGGCTGAACTTCTGGACCGTGGGCGATAACGGTGCCCGCATCGCCACGACGCCGGGAGGCCTGGGCTTCCTCGATTCGTGGGGCTCCCTGCGCTATGCGGAAACCACAGCGTTCCTGGCTTACGTCTACAGCGACACGGTGGAAGACATCGGGACTCGGTACCGGGACTTCGCCAAGCGGGAAGTCGATTACGCCCTCGGCAGCAATCCGGCCGGACACAGCTTCGTGGTCGGGTACGGCGTGAATCCGCCGATTAACCCGCACCATGCCACGGCGCACGGCTCTTGGGCGAATGACATTACGAATCCAGTGAACAACCGTCACACGATCTACGGAGCTTTGGTGGGAGGCCCATCCTCCGCCAGCGACACGGCCTGGTCGGATGACCGGAATAACTATGTCACCAATGAAGTGGCGCTCGACTACAACGCCGGCTTCACCGGGGCGCTGGCCCGTCTGACCAAGACGAATGGTGGCAAACCTCTGGCCAACTTCCCCGTGCCGGAAACCCCGGATGACGAGTTCTTTGTCCAGGCGGCGATCAACCAGTCGGGACCGGGATTCACCGAAATCCGCGCCTTGCTCAACAACCGCTCCGCCTTCCCGGCCGCCGGGGCGACAGACCTCTCCTTCCGTTACTACGTGAACCTGACGGAGACGATCGCCGCAGGTTACACGCCTGCGCAGGTTAAGGTCACGGTGAACTACAGCCAAGGGGCGACGGTGTCCCAATTGAAGGTCTACGACGCATCGCGGAATATCTATTATGTGGATGTCGACTTCACGGGGACGCTGATCATCCCGGGGAGCGGCACCAGCTTCTGGAAGGAAGTCCAGTTCCGCATGAGTCTGCCGAGCGGGGCACCCGCGAGTGCGTGGAATCCATCGAATGACTTCTCCTACGCAGGCTTGCTCAATGGAAGTTCCAATGTGCAGGAGACTTCCAAGATTCCGGTCTTCTCGTCAGGCCAACTTCTAAGTGGGGATCTCCCGTAAAGTCGAGAGAGTCTTCAACTGCTTCTCTCCGGCAGGCCGATATTGGTCGCCGGAGAGGAGCTTTTTGACAGTTTGCCCCATTGAAAAATCCGGTAGGTTTCTAATGTGTGCTTACCGAAGATTAATGCTGAACCGTCGTCTCCGTCGTTGTTGTTTCGGTAGGGTGATGAGTAACCACCGTTTCTGTGGTTCGCGTGGTTGTATCTGGTGTATCGCTGACACTGATGCACCCGGTCAGGGCTGTGACGGCTGTGATCGTGCAGATCAAAACGAATGTTTTCATGTTTTCTAAAGCGCAACACCTATGCCGCCAATTAAGCATTTTTATAAATAGCTTGAGCCGAGTGACCTCTGAGATTTGAAGATTCTTACCTCGCAATTGTGGGTTAGGTGAAATGCACGAAATTGGTTTAGCGGGTGGCAAACTGCCTTCGCCTACAATCGCTGACGCAGGCAGTTCCAAGCGGCATTAAATCTTTTACAATCGACAAGCTCTGCGCTTCGATAGCGCACATGATACCTTCTTTGGAAATCTTCCGCGATCTCCCGGTCCAAAAAGTCGCGGCGGGAGAATGTATCATTGCACAGGGCGCCAGCACCGGGCATCTCTTTATCTTGATTGAGGGTAAAGTGGAGATCGTCAAAGATGAAAAATCGGTGGCGGTAAGCGGTCAGCCAGGGGATATCTTTGGAGATATCTCGGCACTTCTGGGCATACCTCACACCACCTCGGTGAAGGCGGTGCGCGAGTCGAGTTTTTATGTCGTGGAGGAGGCCAGGCCGTTTCTGGAACAAAATCCCACGGTCTGTATGCACCTTTGCGAACTGTTAGCGCGTCGACTGGTTTCCGTGACAGATTATCTGGTGAATTTAAAGCACCAGTTCACCGGGCACGATCACCTGGGCCTTGTCGACGAAGTTCTCGACAGCCTGATCCACCGGCATCCGAGGAAACGGATTCCGCCACGTCAATCAGACGCTGACCTCGCGTAGGTCTTTAACGGAGCGATCCCACGCCGAATTCCACTCGGCGGTCATCGTCTCCAGATCCAGCGTGAGTGTGGTAGGCTGGGAGCCGGTTTGCCGTCCGGTGTTGAAAACCCAGGTGCGTCCAATTTTATCGACCCAGGAACCGGGTTCACTAAAGGGGGCATTATGAATATGACCACTGAGAACCATGTCGGGCTGAAAGCGATCAATCCACTTGCGCAGAAAGGCGTCGCCAATGTATTTGCGACCGCTCCAACTGGTGCTTGATCCCTCCGGGGGGGCGTGATGAATCCAGATCCAGCGCTTGCAGGAATGGGTCGCTTCGCGTTCAAGCTGCTTTTCAAGTTCAGCCCGTGAAAGCTCGCCATCCCACCAAGGGCAGACGGTGATCCGGGTGTCCTCCAGATCAAAGCCATCGCCATCCACATAGATGCCTTCACCACGGGAATCCTGCAGCCATTGCGCGATCGATTCGTCGGCGGCATTGCGGCTGTCGCCGTCGTGATTACCTGAACTGATGACCAACTTGGCGTTTTTGGTCAACAGGCCAAAGTATTTTTCGACGACCGTGATTTGGGTATCCAAATCCAGGGCGGAACTTATATCGAGCAGATCGCCGCCAATAATGATGAGGTCATATTCAGCGGCGTTGGCCAGCAACCAATCGAACTGTTTGAGGGAAAAATGGAGATCAGCGAGGAAAATTAATTTCATGTCCCGAAATTAAAGAATCCATTTCTCCTTCGATCCTGGCGGGGACTCCACGTAAAGGCCCGGAGAAGTGATGATTCTCTATTAGGGGATATTGCCGTTTTGGGCGCGACACTCAAGGAAACTTAAGTCTAGGCAGGAATCGGCGTCGTAGACGAAATGTCAGTGGCTTTTAGGGACTCGAAGATGGACCGGGCGATTTGCTGCTTGTCCGGATCGTCATCGCAATGCACGACGATGAGCATGTTCCCCTCGCTCAGTTTACCGGCGTAGAGCTTCGCTTCATACTCGGGAATACCGAGCCCGATCAGGCAGCCCCCCAGTCCACCCACGGTGGCTCCGACCGCTGCGGCACTGAGGGCCGACATGAGGGGACCTGCGGCGATAAATGGCCCCACGCCCGGGATCATCAACGCACCCATGCCGAGGAGAAAACCAGCGAGTCCACCGACCAAGCCTCCCGCACCAGTGCCTGCTACGGTCGCTTCAGGAGCTTTGGTCGAATTGACCTGAACGAGGGTATTGGCACCGTCCGAGTTCGAATAGAGGAAAGAAATATCCCTCGAAACGAAGCCCGCTTGTCTCAGTTGATCGATGGCCTCCTCCGCCTGATGGGGGGTGGCCACCAAGGCTGAGACAGCGGTTTTCATTTTGTGGGGAGCAGCGACCGAATTACTGTCCATTCTGAGTATGACGGGGGTGCATATCCTTGGAGTCGTAGCTTGCGGATTGGTAGGAGGACGTTGTTGTCGTGCGATCTCTATCGGAACAGCAACCAACCATGCCGAGCAGACCGAACCCTGTGAGACAGATAAGCAATGTTTTAATCATGCTTACGGAGATGCAAAGGCTGTGCCATGCCGGGGCATGCGGGGTAAGTCTCTCGATGGTAGTCAGTTGCGACTTTAGCCTTAAATCGGCAAAGTAAAAAGCAACGTGAAACGCATGATAGTTGGAGCGGGAGATGCAATACGCCCGAGTCCTCGCGGCGAACGAGGGATCAGGCTTCTTCTTCCTCGACCGTCGTTGTGGTGGTTCCATCCCGGCTCACGGTGGTGCGTTTACGAATGACGCGCCGATGCACGAAGCCGGTTTCACCGAACAATCCCGCGATTCCCAGGATAACGTAGGCCCAGAACCAAAGGTTATTTGGGCCTACATCAATGTAAATATAGTAGGCCATCAGGAACCGGGGAAAGAAAAGCCAGGAAAGGAAATTAACCAAATCGGGCAAAGGATTGGGCGGATAGACCATGCCGAGCCAAGCAAAGAAGAGGGCCAGCCGCGGAAAGAAGAGACCCACGACAAGGAGCCAGGCCGCAAGGTGGCCGGTGGCGATAAGATGATTTAAATCCATAGGAAACGGAAGGGGGGGGCAACTGCTTGCCAAAACAAGCACGGTTCCCTCCTCCTGCATCAGCTATGCCATGTTGACGCCGTAGGTTTCTCCTCTGAGTGGGATGCATCACGGAGGATCAAGACAAGCATTTCGCAAGATGAGATCCATCCGCACTCGCTTTATGTCGCTTCCAACTTTAAGAACCGCGAGGCCTCTTTTGTTGCTCGTTAATGGCGAAGAATTGGGTATGCTACACCGCTCCATGTCTCTTACCGAAGCCCTAGAACCTGAACGGTCGCTTGATCCCAGTTTGCGGGGTGAAGTGCTGAAACGCCGCACGTTTGCAATTATCTCCCATCCCGATGCGGGGAAAACGACGCTGACGGAAAAGCTTTTGCTCTACGGCGGCGCGGTCAATTTGGCGGGGAGCGTGACCAGCCGCAAGGATCAACGGGCGACGACGAGCGACTGGATGGAGATGGAGAAGCAGCGCGGTATTTCGGTCTCCTCCACCGTGTTGCAGTTTGAGTATGGCGGCTGCGTGATCAATCTACTTGATACACCCGGCCACAAGGATTTTTCCGAGGACACCTATCGCGTCCTGACGGCTGTTGATGCCGCGGTGATGGTGATCGATGCTGGTAAAGGTATCCAAGCGCAGACCCGGAAGCTATTTGAGGTCTGCCGACTCCGCGGGGTGCCGATTTTCACTTTCATGAACAAGATGGATCGCCCCTCGCGTCCGCCGCTGGAGTTGCTGGATGAACTCGAATCGGTCCTGGGTATCCAGGCGATGCCGCTAAACTGGCCGATGGGCGATGGCCCCGAATTTCGCGGGGTCTTTGATCGTGAAACCAAGCAGGTGCATCTCTTTGAACGAACTGCCCAAGGAGCCTACCGGGCACCGGTGGCGGTGCGGGATATCGAAGACGATCTCGTCCGTGAAACGATGGACCCTGGGGTCTATCGTCGCGTTTGCGAAGAATTGTCGCTGCTGGAAGGAGCGGGATCATCTTTCGATTTCGCGGCGGTACAGGCGGGCACATTGACGCCCGTTTTCTTCGGCAGCGCCGCGAATAACTTTGGCGTGCAACTTTTGCTGGATCGCTTTTTGGAACTGGCACCGCCTCCCGCGCCGCGAAAATATGCCGGCGGAACGGTCGAGCCGACGGAAAAGGATTTCTCCGGTTTCGTTTTCAAGATTCAGGCCAACATGAATCCGAAGCACCGGGACCGGGTCGCGTTCATCCGCATAGTCTCCGGAACCTTTGAGCGGGACATGGTCGTGATCAACACCCGCACGGGAAAGAAAATCCGTCTGTCGAATTCCCAGCGGCTATTCGCGAAGGAACGGGAGACCATCGATACGGCGTTCGCGGGCGACGTGGTCGGCATCGTCGGCAACCACGATTTCCTGATGGGCGATACCCTGGCGCAGCAGCCGGAGATTCAATTCGACGAAATTCCCCGGTTCGCCCCCGAATGTTTTGCTTTCCTCCACAACACGAGCTCGGCCAAGTTCAAGCGCTTCCGGGAAGGTCTCGATCAATTACTGAAGGAAGGTCTCGCGCAACCTTTTGAGCTACCCGGTTCCTATCAAAATGTTCCCCTGCTGGGTGCAGTGGGACCGCTCCAGTTTGAAGTACTGAAATACCGACTGGAAGCGGAATATGGTGCGGAATGTCGCGTGGAAATGACCGATTGGCGGATTGTGCGCTGGATGCAGCCGCCGCCTGGAACCGAAGCGGAAGGGAAAGCGCTGCGACCCACGGTGCCGAGCGGTTCAAAATTGGCGGTGGATGCGTTCGGGGCCTATGCGGTGCTGCTGCCTGATACCTGGGCCGCGAAATCGCTTGAGACGCAAAACAAGGATTGGGTTATTCAATCCTCACCTCCGAAAAAAGTTTAACATTTACCACCCGAAAACCATGTATCCCCGTCTCATCTGGTCGATCCTTCTGCTCTGCTGCTCCTTGACGTGGAGTTTCAGCGTCTATGCGAGCGAGCCCTCCATGACCATTCCTGAGAAATACATCCCTCTGATTAAAACCACCGATCTGGTTGAGGTGACGGGTACCAACGACCTGGGAGGATCAGAGGATTTTTCCATCAACGATGCCAAGGCCATCCGGCAATTTGTTGAGCTCCTCACCTCGGATCGTTATACGGCGGTGCCGAAAGACCTGAAGCCCAAGTTCAAGTCGCTGTCCTTCTATCACGTTCGCTTGTCCGCCAAGGGAGTTCCCATCCTGGAATTTCAGATGATAGCCGATTCCATTTTGGACATCCCGAAGGAGACCTTCTACTACATGGAATCGGATCGTTATTCGGAGAACATCATGGCGCCGTTGCTAAGGCTTCGGTAAAGATTCCGCCAGGCTGGGAACAGAGCCATAGCCGATAAATTGTGAAGTTGCGGGCTTCTCTGCAACCGTCGCTGATGCCGGATCGGGCTTGCGCTTGCGACCCGGCAAGGTGAAGTCGAAGACGCTGACCCCATAACGCGGCTTGCCCTCGAACTGCCGTCCTTCGCTGGCCCCCACCATCACGCGGCGGTTGCTGTGCCGGTTGATGCCCAGATAAATCATGACATGGGTCACGGGAGGATCGCGATCGATTTGATACGTGCCTGTCCAGAAAAGGAGATCGCCCGGCTTAAGCCGTGACAGCTCAAAGGTATCCGGGTTGGTGCTCACCACCGACGCAAATTTTCCCTTCATCCAAACCCAGCGATACATCTCGCTCGCATCACGCGGAACATCCTTCACCCCGGCTTCGTTGAGCAGATAATAGACGGTGCCGGAGCAATCCATGCCTCCGTTTTTTGGGTCGGACGATCCGTATTTGTAAGCGAGATTGAGATGAGTGAGTTCAAGGGCATGAGCGATCAGCCGTTGGACTTCGGGTGGTTGCGTTTCGTATTCCCTCAGGTCTGAGGTGACCAGGCTCGCCACATGGCTATCCGGGTTGACTGGCGATGGTAGCGAGGCAGGCGATGCTTGGGAAATATCGGGTCCGGATGATGAAGATGGCTTGGCTGGAGGAGGCACCTTCAACGTGGATTCACCGGTCAGATTCGAATCATGACGGGTTCCGTCAACTATTTGGCCATGAAGGGGAACAGACTGGTGACGCCGACAATGAAGCCAATAGGGGTTAGACGTGCCATGGTGAGAGCGGAGAATGGAGGCCGTCTCAGAACGGCTGAAACCAGACCTTACGGTTGGCCGTTTCCGTTCTGAAAATCGGCCCAGGTTTTGGAGATACTTTGGGAACTCGTGGTGCAACCCGCCTCTTCAACCGCTTTTTTGACACGGGCTTCATGCATGATGAAGCGGTCACGTTTATAGAGGACGTAATCGGCCCGGTTGGAGGAGGGAGTGAGGTTGATCGTGGCCAGGTTGGCTCCTGCTTTCAACGCCCGGACATAGCCGTTGTTCCCGACCAGATTCAGCGCACTGACGGCGGGGATGATATACGAAGGATTTCGCAATCTCATGCGGGCGATGCAATCCAGCGTGGTCTCGAGATCGCCGGCGGGATTACCGGAAAGTGGCGTCTGCTCCCCGGCAATAAACGGGCTGACGCTGGAACCGGCGAGGGGAAGTTCGCTCATCAAGTCCAGGGTCTCGTCGATCTGCTCGCGCGTCTGGCCCGGTAGCCCGAGAATGAAACCGGAAGAAACGGCCCAACCGGTGCGGGCGAGGTAGTGAATGGCTTCGAGGCGTTCCTCGAAAGTCCCCGGTGCCTGAATTTCCCGGTAATGCCGTGGATTCCCGGTCTCCATCTTGATGATGTAATAGGAGGCCCCGGCTTGTTTCAGCTCATCGTAGATTTTGGGTTCAAGCGTGCCAAGGCAGACGCTGATGCCCAGGTCCGTTTCTTGACGAAGATATTCAATGAGCGGAAGAACGATCTCGCGGATACCCACGATGTCTTCCCCGGTTTGGATGTTGAGATCGGTAACGATCCCGGGAATTCCCTCTTGGATCAGGGTGCGCAGCGAATCGAGGGTGAGTCGATAGCGGTCGAGCGAGCGATTATCCCGGCGCATCCCGCAATAACTGCAATTTTCCCGGCAAAAATTGGAGACCTCCACCACGCCCCGGACAAAGACTTTTTGGCCGAAAACCTCGTCCCGCAAGGCACCCGCCCGGGCGTGAAGGTTTTCATTAAACGCGGCCTGAGGTTCCAAACCCCCGATCATGGAGGGAAGCGAAGTCATGTCTCGTTCTCCACGATGTCGGTCAAAATGGGGGGCATAAGCGCGAATAAATCCATCTGGAATTGGGTTAAAAAATTGAATAAACCGCTATTTTTTGTCAATGACTTGGAATTAGCAGGTCGCATGCTGGTTTGAAGGGGGGAAAAGGAGATTTATCGGTTCTAGGCAGGTTGTTCGATTTGTCGCCAGGCTTTGGTTCCCCAATGCACACGGCCCGGAAACCAGCAGACGATCCAGAAGAGTACCCGCCAGACGCTCCACGCTTCGGTTGCCAGGAGGTCATGAAAAGAAAGGCGACAACCGATTTTGCGGCAAATCAGCGTCGCGAAGAGGACATCCGCCTGGATGATTCCTATCAGCCCCATCCATACCCACGGTTGGGCCGGAGTCCACAAAGCCACCAGCATCCAGCCGAGGAGCGGCATGATCAGGATCTGGGCGGCGAAGCCACCTGGACGGCACCAGCAGACGGTCTTTTTCCAGCGGAGATAATGGCGAAAGGCGGAGATCCAGTCGGTGGCATCGGCGACGGTTTCCAAGGTCGTGGAACTCAGCCGAACCGGCTGCAACGCCTGCCCGAGCATAAAATCATCAGCCAGGCCCGAGCCGAGTCTATTCCAATCGATTCTGGCCTGAAAACTTTCCCGCGAGAAAAGCATGGCTGCACCCAGGCCGAAATCGACCGGGCCGAACCGGCGCAACAGCAGGACGCCGGGATAGAATTCCGTGTTCACAAAGAGGGCATCGAGTAGTGCCGGGGGATGAGGAATGCTCCGCACGGCATAGGGAAAAGTGAGCATCTCCGCGCCGCAGTTCTCAAACTCAGACCGTGCTTGCTCCAAAAAATGGGGCGTGGCGACGATATCCGCATCGCTCCAGAGCCAGAGATCGCCGTGTGCATGTGGTGCGAGAAGCCGTTGCCAGTCAATTTTGGGATTGGCCACCGAATCGGCTTCGCTCCGGCGGACGACATGGATTTGCGCATCGGGGTAGGCGGCTTGCATGCGCTGGACGAAGGGCATGACGACCGGCCAGTCGCTCTCATGAACGCCGAGAAGCAATTCGCTGTGCTCATCCAATTGCGCGATGAAAGATTCCAAGCCCCTCGATTCAAGGGTGAGTCCTCTCCTCTCCAGTGGAGGGAGCGGCTTGAAAATCGTCAGGAATCTTGGGGCCGATTTTTTCACGTGAGGTTTAGTTTGCCGGTTGGCTGCGACGACCAGGCACCAGGAAATAATCCACCATCCCATGCCGGCAAGGGTCCATGCGGCAAGGAGCACTTTAACGAGCATGAGATTTTGCTACAGGCAGGGCGTCGCATGTCGATTCAAAACGAGATTCGGCCGTGAACCATTCAACGGCCTGTTGAATCCCGGCTTGAATGGGTGAAGGCGTCCAGCCTAATTCTTTCCGTGCCTTCGAATGGTCAAAGAATTGGGTGCTCCGGGCCTGTAGCGCCGTTTCGATGCAGATGCGGGCGCAGTTGCTCCTGACGTTGAGCAAATCGAACATCTCGCCAAAATAGCTGATGGCTTCCACGGACCATTGCGGGAGACAGACGGTTGGCGCGGGCAAATCCGTCTCCTCCGCAAGACAATCGAGGAAATCTTTGAGCCAGAGATTTTCATTCGTCAGGAGATAGCGTTCACCAACCCGGCCAAATTCCGCTGTGAGTTTCAACCCGGAAATGACATCGGTGACGTTGGCGAAATTCAAGCCGACCTTGGAGTAGCAGGGGAAGCGGCCTTGAAGAAAATCGCGAACGATCTGGCCGGTGGGAGTGGGGGCTTCATCACCGCAACCAATGGGGCAACTCAGGCTGGCGATGACCACGGGAAGGCCTCGCTTGCTCCAGGCGAGCGCGCGGTTCTCTGACTCCCATTTGGAAAATTTGTAGGGTGAAAAACGAGGAGCCGTGGCGGAGAAATCGGTTTCGTTCAATAAAGGGTAGGGATTTGCGGTCGTGGCGGCTCGACTCAGGACGCTGGCGGAACTGACATGAACGACTTTGCTGACTTTGGCCTTGGACGCAGCCTGGAACAGGTTTTCCGCACCATCGATATTGGCCTGATAAATCTTGCGGCTATGCCTGAGTCCGAACTTAAAAAGACCCCCGATATGATAGACCGTGTCGATGCCCTCGCAGGCTTTTTGCAACGAGCCTGGGTCACCTAAATCACCCAGGACTATCTCTACGCGATCCCCAAAGAGCCCCCGGGCGCGTTCTGCGGAATGAACCAACGCACGGACAGTAGACCCGGATGCCAACAAATCCCGGGTAAGATGGCGCCCAATGAAGCCTGTTGCTCCAGTGATGAGAATTTGTGCATTCATTTAACCTCACGTACACTGCATGCAAAGTGCCAAGTAAGTGCAGCGACTTTTCGGTAAGACGTTTTTTCGACGTTAAGAGAGCATGAACAAGGAGGTAATTTTTATTGCAGACGACTTCGGAATCACTTCTGAGGTGAACGCAGCCATTGCCCAGACTCATGTTTCGGGCGTTTTGCATGGTGCCGCCTTAATGACTTCGCAATCTTGCACGAAGGAGGCGGTCCGCATAGCCCAAAACCTGCCTGAACTTCAAATTGGCTGGCATTTGCACCTCAACGATTCGCGTCCTGCAACCCTTGGAAGCAGCGATTGGCCATGGGGCTCGTCCCCGGCATGGGCGGGAATTCGCATCACTTTTTCCCGGAGCGCACGCCAGATCATGCGTGATGAAATCGCCCGGCAATGGGATCTTTTCCAAAATACGGGGTTGGTATGCCGCTTCGTCAATTGTCATCATCATCTTCACGCTCATCCGCTGATATTTGAGACGTTGGTGGAAACCTTGGGACCACAATTTGGCGGTTGGATCCGGCTGGGGCACGTAAGGTTCTTTTCGTCAGGTCAGCAACTTTTCCATCCTTCGATGGTGGCGATCGATACCTTGTTTCAGCGCGAGCGGAAGTTGTCAACGTGGCGATCCCCGGATACGTTATGGGGCTTGGATCGGCTTTTTGCCATGAAGGCGCAGGAAGTCAGCCACGCCATTGCGAACTTGCCACCAGGTTTTCACGAGTTTCTTTTTCATCCTCGCTCCTCTTCATGTCCGGATACGCGATGTCTGCTCGAACTCAAAACGCTTCTTCTTTCTTGAGTCCGCTTCTTCTTCAGGCCTTTTTTCGGATTCATCACACACCCGCCCAGCCCTTGGAGCGGCCTTTTCGTTTTGAGACGGATCGTTTCGCTTTTGCCAACGAGACGGTCTGGAATTATGTCGATGGTGAAGTCCGGCCAAACTCCGAGCGCGCTCCAGCGAAGGCCAGGCCCTACACCCGGCATTGTTTTGTCATGGTGCGCGCGGCCTTACAGTTTTTGAAATTCGCCCGTTTCGCTCCTAATGAAAAGCCGCTGGCCGAAGATGAGTTGACCCGCCGTATCCGGCGGGTTTGCGCGCGACAAGTTTGGCGACCCGCCTTGCCTCAAGAGCAGCGCATCATTTTCCCGGGCTATGGAAACCTCCGCGAAATCAGCGCCGCGGTAGCGGGACGTTTCCAGGATCACATTGGGGCGGCGTGGCCGGTCTATTTTCGGCCCGGCAATTTTCCGATCACCTTTTCGGTTTCGGCTGAAGCCAGGGCGCGTCTCCATGCTGAAATGCAACAGGATCTCCGCGCCGGATACCCAACGTTGCTTTGGCTCTATAATTTTCCCAGTCTCAACATCAACCACACCGTTCTCGTTTACAGCGCGGAGATGGAGGAGGGTCTTGTCCGCTATCAGGTTTACGACCCGAACTACGCGGATACACCCAAGGAGCTGCAGTATCATCCCGCCACGCAGACGTTCACTTTTGAGCCGACCTTCTACTTCAAGGGAGGGAGCGTGACGCCGCGCGCGGTTTACCGGGGATTTTTTGAATGAACCGGCCGGTCGTGATCACCGGGATGGGGGCAGTCACTCCGCTGGGTCAGACTCTCGATGCGTCGTGGAAAGCCTTGATTGAGGGGAAAGATGCCGAGGTTCCCGTGGAGCTTTTTAACACGGAGGGATGTCGATGTCACCGGGCGGCGGTGGCGGAATTGCCACCACTCTCCGGGCTAAAACCCAAGACGCTAAGTCGGCTTTCCCGCGCCTCCCGCCTGGCGATTCCGGCAGCTCGTGAAGCGCTGGCCTCGGCCCGTCTTCTCGCCCCGGCCGGCCACAGCCTGCTTCCGGTGCTTCCTGTTTCCGTCTCAACCACGGCGGGCGGCATGGCTTTTGGCGAGCAATTCCTTCGCGATATCCTGACCCATAAGCGATTCCGCCTGCTTGGCCCTGTCGCGCGCTACCTGCCACAGCAACAAATTCTGGATGTCCAGCGTGCACTTGGATTCGAAGGGCCATCGGTCATCATGGCCAATGCCTGCGCCAGCGGGGCCAATGCGATTGGCCACGCGGCGGAAATGGTTTCGTCCGGCATGGCCGATTGTGTGCTCACGGGCGGCTTTGAGGCGTTGACCGAGCTGCTCTTCGTCGGTTTCGATTGCCTTCAGGCGACCACCTTGGACCGGTGCCGTCCGTTCGATTTGAAGCGATCCGGCCTGATTCTCGGCGAGGGGGCGGCTTTTTTGATC
>CAIPBM010000020.1 GCA_903863295.1 uncultured Verrucomicrobiota bacterium
ATGACGGATGTTTAGGGAGAGTCGCTTACGCGACCCGTCGCACGGAGTGCGACGGCTATCACGGAGGGGAGACATCCGCCGCTAGGGACAGCGGCGGCTACCTCAGAGGGCAAGGCTTTAGCTCTTCCCGACCAGATATTCCATGATCTGCACGGCGTTCCAGGCAGCGCCTTTGAGCAACTGGTCGCCGCTGACGAAGAGGGCGAGCCCGCGCGGATGCGAGAGATCGCGGCGGATGCGACCGACGAGGACGTCGTGCTGGCCGCTGGCTTCGAGTGGCATGGGGAAGTGGTTCTTTTCCCGGCTATCGACCACTTTTACGCCGGGGGCCTTCGAGAGAATTTCGCGCGCTTCCTCGGGGGAGAGATCGCGCTTGGTCTCGATCACAATCGACTCGCTGTGGGCGCGCAGCACGGGCACGCGGATGCAGGTGGCGACGATGGGGAGGTTGGGCTCGTGGAAAATCTTGCGGGTTTCCTCGATGACCTTGTTCTCCTCTTCGTTGTAGCCGTTTTCGGCGATGGCGGTGTTGTGGGAGAAAACGTTGAAGGCGATTTGGTGCGGGAAAATCTCCCGCTTGATCGGCTGCCCGGTCGCATGCGCGCGCGCCTGGGATTCGAGTTCCGCCATGGCCTGGGCCCCGGCGCCGCTGGCGCTCTGGTAAGTGGAGACGATGATCCGCTCGATGCCGGCGGCCTGGTGCAGCGGCCAGAGGGGGACGCCCAGAATGATCGCGGAGCAGTTGGGCACGGAGATGATGCCGTGGTGCTTCTTCAGGTCGCCCGGGTTGATTTCCGGCACGACGAGGGGAACATCGTCCTTCATGCGGAAGGCGGAGGAGTTATCGATCATCACTGCGCCTGCCTTTTTGCAAGCCTCCGCGTACTCGCGGGAGCGGGTGGCCCCGGCGCTGAAGAGCGCGAAGTCGATGCCTTCAAAAGCGGAGGCGCGCAGTTCCTCAATCTGCACCTTGGCGCCGTTGAATTCCACCGATTTGCCGACCGAACGCGAGGAAGCGAGCGGCTTGAGCAGGCTGACCGGGAAATTGCGCCGCTCCAGCGTGCGAAGGATTTCCTGCCCCACCGCCCCGGTGGCGCCAACGACGGCAATGCGATATGAATTCATGAGTCAGCTACTATGCGCCAAGAAGGGAGGGGAATCAATCCGCGTCTGTTGTTTCACCTCCAGCCTTGACCTCCGCCCTCTCCTCCCTTAGTTCCTAATTCAGTGCAATACGTCCTCACGCAATATCTTCTCATTGGCCTTGGTGGGGCACTGGGCAGCATGGGACGCTTTGCGCTTGCGAGCCTGATTGATACCAATGTCCAGAAGACGGGGATTGTGTTTCCCTGGGGCACGATTCTGGTGAATATCACCGGCTGTTTCGTCATCGGCTTTGTCGCTACGGTCACCGCCACGGAAGGGCGGTTTATCGTCAGCACGTTGACCAGGCAATTCCTCATGGTCGGCATTTTGGGCGGCTACACCACTTTCTCGTCATTCAGCTATCAGACGCTCCAGCTTGCCATGGACAACGAGTGGCAGGCGGCCGGGGCCAATGTGCTCCTCTCCGTCGTGCTTTGCCTGCTCGGTGTCTGGCTGGGCACTGCCGCGGGTAACGCCTTCAATCAACTCCGCTAATTTATGGATATACCTCAAGAAGCCATCCTCCTCCGCATTTACATTGGCGAAAGTGACCGCTGGGAAGGTGGCCCGCTCTACCAAGCTATTGTGCTGAAAGCGCGGGAGAGTCATCTCGGCGGGGCAACCGTGCTGCGGGGGCCGATGGGTTACGGCAAGACGAGCCGACTGCACACGACCAAGATTTTTCAGCTGTCGGTTGACCTGCCGCTGGTGATCGAGATCGTCGACAGCGAGGAGAACATCAATGCGTTTCTGCCGGTGCTGGATGGGATGATCTCGGGCGGGCTGGTGACGCTGGAGAAGGTCAAGGTGATCCATTATCGCGGGCAGCCGAAGGCGGAATAGTTAGAGGTCGCAGACTCGGTTCGCTCCGGCGGACCTTCGCTCTGTGGAATTGCCTACGGTGCTTCGCTCAGGGTGATGCATTTTCGAGAGGGGATGCCGCGCGGGAGATCGCTTCCTGTGCGCGGAGCGCACCCGGACAACGAGTTGTCCGGGCCAACGGGGAAAGCACCGTTGCGTGGTGCGCGAAGGCTACCGGAGGCAGGGAAGGCATCCGCCGATGGGGACATCGGCGGCTACCACTGAAGAAAAGGCAAGACGGTCGTAGACCGCCGCTACAGGCTGACTGCATAGCACCGGAATTGACTCGGTCGCCGGAGTGTTCCACCTTAGGGCATGCTTCGCAACGCTATCGTCACGGGTTTTGTCCTGCTGCTGGTCGTCGGGCTCTATTTTGCCTTGAATACGGTCACGGGAGATGGATCGGTGATGCGGGTTGCCGGGAATCTTTTTTTCTCCGCGCCGGAGAAGACCCCCGATCCCGCGCCTGCGGTGGCGGCGGCCACACCGGCCCTGCAACAGCCTCTTTCCGGTTTTGCCCAGAAATTCAGCAACCATCTCCTCGTCATGGAGGATGGCCGGGCGAAGAGTTTTGATGCGAGCAAGCTCGCCGGGGTGAAGTACTGGGCCTTCTATTACTCCGCATCGTGGTGCCCGCCCTGTCGCGCCTTTACGCCGGATCTGGTGAGCTTCTATAACAGCTTCAAGCCGTCGCATCCCAACTTTGAGTTGATTTTCGTCAATGATGACCGCGACGAGCCCGACATGCTCAACTACATGAAGGGCGACGAGATGCCCTGGCCTGCCATTTGGTATGGGGACATCGACAACCCGGAACTCGAAGCAAAGAAATATTGTGGGCCGGGCATTCCTTGCCTGGTGCTGGTGGATGCGAACGGGCGCGTTCTTTCCGATACGATGCAGGGTGGCCAATACACTGATCCCCATCACGTTATCGATGATATCCGTGCGATGGTGCAGTAAAAGTGGCTCGCATCGGGGAGGGGTAACGCTTTTATGTCGATTTTACGACTAAGCTTGGGTAAAAGATTCGCAGTTTTATTTCATGAGCTTTTACCAACTATTACCCTCTTTCAATGAGGCGTTCGTCCGCCTGGGTCAGACCCGCGAGCGGGGATGCCTACTGGTCTTCAATGCGCAGGAAGCCATTCATCTTTTTGTCCGGGATGGTCTGGTCGTCGCCGCCACCGGAGGTGGGAAATCGGGCGAAGCTGCTCTGGATCAGGCTTTTCAACTGAAAGGCTCCTCCTACGGATGGATTCCCGGCGCGGAACCGGCACAGAAAAACTTGGGCATTGATATGCAGGAATATCTGCACAAGCACGGCATCGGACAGGAAACGCGGGCGGGCAAGACCATCCGCATGCCGATGATGCCGACAGAGCGGCGCGAGAAAAAGATGGAGGCCAACTATTTCTTCATCCCGGAAGCCTCGCCGACGTTCAAGCTGAAGGTGCGGAAGGTGACCAATGTGGTGGGGCGTGAGGGAACCTGTGATATCTACGTGGAAAGCAATCAGGTTTCACGCCGTCATTGTCTGGTGCAGGTAACGGAGCGTGGCTTGCTGGTCAAGGATTTGGAATCGACCAATGGTACATTCGTGAACGGCATCCCGATGTGCGATGGCTACATCAATGAGGGTGATCGTCTCAGTCTCGGAACCTACGTCATGACGCTCCATCGCGAGAAGGTGTAGAGTCCTCCGGATCAAGCGGAATCGCCCGACGGCAATTACGCGCCGACCAGGTCGTATTCGCGGGCGGCGATGACCGTGACCTGCGCGAATTCGCCCACGGGCAAGTTCTCCGGCACGAAAACGCGCGCATCGACGTCGGGGGCATCTGCCTCACTGCGGGCGATTCCAGGGGCTTCCACCAGCACGCGAATCTGACGTCCCACGGTGGCGGCGGTCTGTTCCAGCGCGATGCGGCGTTGCAGCGCCATGGCTTTTTTCCAGCGCGCTTCCTTGGTTCGCGAAGTCAGGTGGCCTTCGCGCTTGGCGGCGCGGGTGCCTTCTTCCTGCGAGTACTTGAAAACACCCAGGCGCTCGAAGCGGGTCTCCTCAATGAAGGCCAGCAACGTCTCGAAATCCTCGACGGTTTCACCGGGAAATCCCGCGATGAACGTGGTGCGCAGGGCGATGCCCGGCACGCCCGCGCGGATGCGTTTGATCAAGTCGCGGATATGCTGCGAGGAGGTTTCGCGGCGCATCGCCTCAAGCATCGGATCAGAGATATGCTGCAGCGGCATGTCGACATAGCGTGCGACTTTCGGGCATTCCGCGATGGTCGTGATCAGCTCGTCGCTCCAGTGGGCCGGATGGGTGTAGAGGAGCCGAATCCAGAAATCGCCTTCGATCTTCTGTAGCTCCCGCAGCAGGTAGGTCAACGAATCGCCCCGTGATGAATCGACCAGCGCACGCGGCCCGACCTTGCCCTCCCAGCGGTCCATGCCGAAGTAAGTCGTGTCCTGCGAAATGAGATTGAGTTCCTTCACGCCCTCGGCGACAAGACCGCGGGCTTCCGCCACGATGGATTCGACCGTGCGGCTGCGATGACGTCCGCGCATCTGCGGAATGATGCAGAACGAGCAGGGATGATTGCAGCCCTCGGCGATTTTCACATAGGCGGTGTGGGCGGGAGTGAGCCGGAAACGGGGTGTATCGAAATCGGGAATGAACTTGGGTTGCGGCGTGACGAAATTCTCCGGCTCAGCCTCTTCCTCGCGTTCCTTGGCGAGAAGTCCCTCGATGATCGGCACGATTTGTGTGAGCTGATCGAGGCCAATGAAGGCGTCCACCTCGGGAAGGGAGGTCTTCAATTCACCGGCAAAGCGCTGGGCCATGCAACCGGCGACAATGAGCTTCTGCTGCTGATGACGGCGGCGCATGCCGCGATTTTGGTTGGCCTCCAGGATGGCGCCGATGCTTTCTTCCTTGGCGGCATCGATGAAGGAGCAGGTGTTGACGATCATCACGTCGGCTTCATCGGCATTGGGAGTCAGGGCCATGCCCGCTTTGTGGAGATGACCGGCCATGATTTCGGAGTCGACCAGGTTCTTCGCGCAGCCAAGCGAAACGAGGCCGACTTTCACGAGGGGCTCACCGAGAGGTTTCGATGCGGGCGAGGGAAGAGTGGTGGAGGTGCTCATGGCAGGTGGGATTCGACGGTGAAGGTTTCAGGCGCGTCCTGGTCGCTGTGGGGGCCGTAGTTGACGCCGTCGAGCTGGATGTTGACTGCGGAGGGGACTCCAACATGGACGGAAAACTTGCGCCCGTCAAAGCCGACCGATTGGCCGGTATGAAGTACGGAGGAGTAGAGGGCCTTGTCGGGGGCATCAAGCGAGGCGACGCGGACGAAGGAATCCTGCGTGGCGGTGAGGATCAAGCGCTTATTCGCATCAGGCGGCGCGACGGATTGCGAAGAGGTGTTGGTCATGGATGATCCAGCCGCTGCATCTGAAACCGAGGTGGTGCTGGATGGTGAAAGGGCCGGGCCGGAAGGCATGACGACAGGGCCAGAGTTCGATTGGCGAGCGGAGACGGTGGTCGCCACGGGTTGGGGAGGTGGAGGTGCAGCTTGGGCGACCAGGTTGGTGGCGACGGGAGCCGCCTCTGCAGGAGCATTGGCCAGTTCGGCGGGATCGACCGGCAAGGCGCGGGGTGGAGTGTTGGTGCTGGGGGAGGCCGGAGTCGTCGTGGCCGTTTGAGCATTGGGCACCGGGGGATTACCGACGGGTGCGACCGGGGCGGCGTTAGTCAACTCGCTGGGATCGACGGGCAAGGCCTTGACCGATTTGAGCGGGACTTCCGTATCTGGCGCGGCATTGGTGCCACTGGCGAGCTCAGAGGGATCGACCGGCAGAGCCTTGACCGCCTTGGCAGTCGATACATCCGGGACAGGCGCGGGCGCGGCGTTGGTATCCGCAGCCAGGGCGGCGGGATCGACCGCTTCGGCCTTGGGCGCAGGCGGGGCTTCGTTCGGATTGACGGGCAGGGCCTGAGGCGCGGCGTTGGTGTCGACGGCGAGGGGGGCACCGTTGGTATCCAGAGACTTATCCTCCACGTCGGCCGTGGGCGCCTCGGCAAAATAGCTGGGGAGTTCCCCGACCCGGTAGGCTTCCCAGAGGACAAAGAGGATGACGAGAAAGACGCATGAGCCCAGGGCCATCACGATGTAAAGGCCGGTCAAATCACGATGGGCCACCCGGGGGGGCATCGAATTTTCCGGAAGGTAACCCACGCCGCTTTCGGTGACGAGAGTCGGGGAGTCGTCATCCGGGAGCTTGTTGTCGAGTTGGCGGAGGATTTTATACTCATCGAGGCCCAGCGCACGCGCATAGGTGCGAACAAAGCCCCGGGCGTAGGCGGGACTGGTGAAATGGGTGTAGTTGTCGGCCTCCAGGTCGCGCAGGCGATCAACCTTGATCTTGGTCTCGCGCGCGGCAAGCTCGGGCGTCCATTTTTTGGCAAGACGCGCCTCTTGAAGTTGTTTTCCGACCGGTTTCATGGCAAGGGGAAGAGCCTAGGGATTTATCCCCGAAGATTCAAGACCCTCTGTAATTTGTAACGGTTGCGAAAATTGAAGCTTATTGACGTTTGTCGCCCTGAGAACGACGACACTTGACTAGTTTTGCTGCTGCCAACCACCCCAGGCGATGACCCACATGGCGGTCAAAAGGCACATTGGGTTCAAAATGACACCGATCGAGACATCCGGGCAGGAGGCGCTGATGTCGTCGATGAAAGGGAGGATGAGTTCCTGTTTGGGGATTAGAGAGAAGGCGAGCAGGCATACAATGAGCAGGTCGCCGGGACGTTGTCCTGTCAGCAGGATCATGACCACCAGGGCGATGACGATGTGCAGGAGCTTATAATCGCCGCCTCCGGGCACGGAAACCGTGAGATAGAGCAGAAGCAGGATCGCCTTCCGGAAGAAGTTTTTTTCGACGTAAAGAATATGGCGCAGCACCAGGAGAAAACCCGCGAACGCAAGAGCATAATAAACGTCCAAGGTCACGACAACCATTGACCAGGGCATCGGCCACGTAAACGTTTGTTCCCAACAGCCACGGATCAACCAGACAACCAGCCGGAACATATTCCAGGCGCTGGCCGTGCCGGAAGTTCCCCAGTCGCCCAAGACATAGCGTTCCGTGTAAAGGCGAAGTCCCTGTTGGGAAACCCCGGTGGCATGCTGGGGCAAAAGCCAGGCACATCCACCATTGATGAAAAAGAAGGCTAGTGCCCCGACGATGGCCCAGTGAATACGATTTCGCTGGCAAAACAGAAGCAGGAGGATGCCCGGATAGAATTTAAAGCAGATGGCGGGCAAGAGTATCGCCAAGGCATAACCAAATCTCTCTTTCGAACAGAGCCAAAGGAAAGTCGCGATACAGAACGCGATCAAGATTTCGATATTTCCGCGATCGACGCAGATCAACACGGGATAACTGGCGATGAAGGTTAAATCAGCCAGGAGCAGTACTTTCAGTTCAAGTTTAAGGCGAAGCAGGTTCGCGTGAAGGATCAGAAGCAGTCCGAGGATGAAAATTCCCTGAAACAACAAGGCGGCACAAGTAGGCGGCAGGCCTCGAAAGGGATAAAAGACCAGAAAGGCCGATGGAAAATAGTTGCCTGCCGGAGCGTGAGGACGAAGAAAATCGGTGAAGTCCGACAAGCTGGAATTCGGGGCAAAGAGAAAGTTGTTGTAGGGATAATTTCGATTGAGGACGATGCCTTGCCACGTAAACCAAAAGACGGCCACGGCCATGCCGCTGATCAGAATAAGGAGAGCGAGGTAGAGTTTCTTTTGCGGAAAAGTCATTTTGAGTCCGTGAAGCTCACTCCATGATGGGGTGTTCCGGTCTGCATGGAATTAATCCTCTCGTGGGATTATTTCGGCTGAGGTGTGACCTGCTTTTTCCATTCTTCATCCGCGCCGATCAAGTTTCCCAGGTACCAACTGGTCAGCTTGCCGGTCAGGGCGAAAAGGGCGTCGGGGTGCTCGGGAAGCTTGGCGATGAGTTGGGAGCTCAGGTCTTGCTTGGGTTCCTTCAGTGTCCCCGCGAGTTTCACCTTGGCCCAATAGAGACCATCCCGCTTTTGCTTGAAGACGTCATCAGCCAATCCGAAAAGCGTATCGAGATATTCTTTCCTGGCGCCCACCATGAGCGTGCCGGAGAGTTGGCGGTCAATCACGTCGATATTGCCTTCAACCCCGATGTCATTTCCGCCGCGAATCTCGAGATCTTTAACGGAAAGGTTTTGCCCGGACCAACTCCAGGAGCAGGAGGCTTTGGTCAGGGGAATTTGCAGCAATTTCCGGTTATTGACGAACCGCGCCAGCATATACTGGACAGGGGTATGACGGATTTGGCCGTTGACCAACTCGATGTTTCCGCCATAGGTGCCGTCCGCCAGCTTCCACCGCTCGACATGGAATTTGACCTTGCCCTGGACGTCGCCGGAGAATTGATCGGAGACGAGCTGGGGGAGCCAGTTTTGCGTGGCCAATCCCTCCCAGGTCACTTCGGCATCCAGGACATCGTTCGGGGCCGTCAAGGTGCCGGTGACCGTGGCGGTCAGGATGCCCGGTAATTCCAGTTGCGCTTTGGTCAGGGTGAAGGTGTTTTCTTGATAATCGACGGCGATTTCCGCTGTCTTGAAATAGAGTTCGTCCGGTACTTTAAGTCCCTTGCTGGCCAGCGCCTTGCGGAGGAGTACCGGGTTGTTGATGGTGGTGCCGTCGAGATCCAGGGTCATGGAGCCCGTCGCATCCTTGGTCGTGTTGAGATGACCATGCCATTTCAAGGTTGCCGTGGCGACGCCTCCGATGCGGGGTTTGAACTCGGTGGGCAACCAGATCTTCAGGGGGAGATCGCTGAAGGCGAGATCAAGATCGGCGATCTTGGTCTTGAGCCCATACTTGATCGTTCCGGTGATGGCGAATTTTCCGTTCACCCGCGCGATGATGTTTGCCGTGAAGACGTTATCTTCCAGGTGAAATTTGCATGTCAATTGATCAAAAGTGAAGTCTTCCAGATCGGGATTTCCGTGCAACATGGTCAACTGCTTGAAGACGGAAAGATTGTCGATGCTGGCCCCGGAAAGATCGACTTCACCTTCGCTGTAAACTTTATCCCCGGTGTGGTCGCGCTTCCAGACGACATGACCTGTGGCGCGACCGTGAACGAGGCCTTGGAGATCGTCCGGAAGGATTTGCTCGATAGGCATGGCAACGATTTCAGCGGTCGTATCGATTTCCTTATTGTCCCGCATGCCCATCGTCCCGCTGAGGGAGAGGCGCGCCGGATCGGCCGGATCAATGGCGGCCAGCTTGAGGCCGTAGATGGTGATCAGGGGACGGGTGACCAGCAACTTGAGATAGTCGACCCGCAGGTTGGGCAGATAGGGGAAGTCGAGCGTGCCGGAAGTGACGGTGTATTGGAGATCCCGGACAATGAGATCCGCCTGAACGTGAGCGTCATGAAGGTGAGCGACTTCCTTCTGGAAGGTGAAAGTGAGCTCGGTTTTAGGGGAGACCATGGGGCCGCAGACAAACTTGTTCGGCAGGAAAATCGCGTACCAGGGGCGCGGTTTCTTGGGTGGCATTTTTCGCTTGAGGGCATCGACGGGCGGAATGAGCGTGATCTGGGCATTATCCATCTGGAGGCCCTTGATTCGGTAGGCCCAGGTGCCATCCCAGAGAGCCGAGGGATCGTACTCGGCACGGATGTTGGTTGCATCGAGTCCGCCGATCACCTCTCCGGGCCAGCCGGTGCTGGTGAAGGAATCGACTTGAATGGTCCAGTCGTTCAGGTGGAGGGGTGAAAACTTACCGAAGACCTTGATCGCTTTACCGAGCGAATCCGAGGCGATGCGTTCGCCTGCCGAGCTTTGCACAAACGACTTGAGCAGGTCATAACCCCAAAAGTTGATGCTGATAGCGAGCAATAAAGCCGCGAGGCTTCCGACCGACAAAGCGGTCCAGGCCCAGTGCCTGGGGCGCCGAGGCAGAGGTGCCTTTTTCTCGGAGGGCGTGGCAGGAGTATCAGACATGGGTGGGGAGTCTAAAAGAAGAACAGGGGCAAGGAACAGGCCTAATTAAAGGTTTGGAATGACCGAACCTAAAGAGACGATATGAGTTGAGTAAATATTCGGAACTCCAAGCTTATAGTTGGCTTCTTAACGTACTCTCCTCGAATTTGTCACTCAACTGGCATAACCGCACGGTTGATTGGTGCTGAGTATGTCTGGACGCGTCACACACCCTGTCAAAGATACGACACAGCTCGACAATTCTTTGCGTCAGGGAAAGAACCAGACGGTAGCGACCAAGGATGCACCGGATGACGTCGCCTACTCGACTTTGGAGCATCTGCCAGGTTTCACGACCATTCTTGGTATGGATGCGACGGGGGAGGAACTAGGGAGGCTTTTCACCGAACAACCGGTTTTGCCGGGTGTGATCCTTTTCGATCAGGATCGATTTATTGGTGTCATCTCCCAAGCTCATTATTATAAGTCGATCAGCCGAGTCTTTGGCCGGGAGATCTATTACCGTCGACCTGCTGTGGTCATGCTGGATGGCGTGACCGATCCGCAATTGATTCTTCCCTCGGATAGTTCGATTCAGACGGCGGTGGAAAAATGCTTGGATCGTCCGGCGGATTTCGTTTACGAGCCCTTTCTGGTCCAGGATCGTCTGACCGGTGGCTACCGGCTCTGCGCCTTCCAGATGCTGCTCCTCGCCTCGACCCAACTGACCGCCTTGCGCAACCAGCAGATGGAGCAGATTCTCAATTCGGTTACGGACGGTCTGCTGGTCATCGACAAGAATTTCCGGATCGGCGGAGAGTATTCCAAGATCGTCGGGAAAATTTTTGAGCGCAACGACCTGCGCGACCTGACCCTGACCGAGGTGCTGGAACCGCTGATCGATAACACGACGCGTGAACAGCTCCAGGATTATCTCAAGATTCTCTTTGATCCCAAGTTGATTGACCGCCTGATCAAGCCGATCAATCCTGCCAAGCAGATTGCGGCCCGGTTCCCTTCTCCGGATCCGTTGCAGGAGCAGCGCGTCAAACACTTTGCCTTTAACTTTGAGCGGATTCGCACCCAGACGGAAATCTCCCAGGTGCTCGTCCGCATCGAGGATATTACGCAACGCATCAACCTGGCGAAGGAACTGGAACAGCAGGAGGCTGCGGCGGAAGACCGTCTCCAGCTGGTCATGCAAATCCTGCAGGTTGAACCGAGTTCGTTGAACCGCTTCTTGTCCCGTTTTGGTGAGGCGTTGGACGTGATTGGGAAACTCTTTGAATTGCCTGAAGGCCTTTCTCCCTCGCGCGAGACCATTCATTCCCTTTTCCGTCAGGTGCACACTCTGAAGGGTGAAGCCTCGTTGCTTCAGCTTACGTTTCACGAACGAGCCTTGCACCAGTTGGAAGATCAGCTCGAAAAAATGCGCGCGGCTTCCCAGCTGGGCACGAGTGACCTCGCGGCCATTCGTCCATCATGGGAAACATTGCAAAAGTTGAGCGAGCAAATCCGCCAGACCTTTGACCAGCTGAAAAATTTCGGCACTGCGGCAAAAACGCCGGCCACCACAGCGGCGGCTCCGGTCCCGGCTGGCCCCACGGGACTGGTGGAAACGCTCTCCCGCATGATTACCGATCTCAGCGAACGGCTGGGCAAATCGGCCACATTCCACACCGCGCTCAAGGACAGCGATCTGCCCACGGAGCACATGGACGTCCTACATGAAATCTTGATCCATCTCGCCCGCAATTCGATGGTCCATGGAATCGAAAAAGCCGATGTTCGTACCGCCCGGGGTAAAAATCCCCACGGTCTGATCCAGCTCGAGTTGCGGTCTCATCCGGACTACCACGAGGTCATCTTTCAGGACGACGGGAACGGTCTCGACTACGACAAGATTCGCAGCCGCGCGGAACAACTGGGGTTCAGCCTCGCCACGGAGGAGGATTTGCGCCAGGCGATTTTCGCGCCGGGATTCTCGACGGCGGACAAAGTCACCGACATCGCCGGGCGCGGCGTCGGGCTCGATATCATCCTCAATTCGCTCCAGACCGCCGGGGGACGCATCATTCCCTATTCGCAAGCGGGTGCCTATTGCGCCTTCCAGATTCTACTCCCTAAAACTTCTGCCCAGGTCGTCGCATGAAATTACTCGTTGTCGATGACTCCCTCATTATCCGCAGTGCGATTGAGCGCAATGTCCGGCATCCCGAAATCAAACAGGTTTTCCAGGCGGAAAACGGGGTGGCCGCGCTCCAGGTTTTTTATGAGCAGCACCCGGAACTGGTCACCATGGATTTGACCATGCCCCATCTTGATGGCATCGGCTGCCTGCAGGAAATACAAAATAGCGGATTCCCCGCGTCGATTCTGGTTATCTCGGCCCTGAACAGCCACCGCACGGCGATGGAAGCGGTGGCGCGTGGCGCTTGTGGATTTCTTGTCAAACCCTTCACCCCGACGGAACTGATCGAGGCCATGAACGATCTGGTCCTTCACGCCCAGGAAAACGGAGTCCGCTCATGAACCGCCACGCCACCATCCTGCTGATTGAGGAGCACCCGATCGTTGCCGAGTGCATCCGTCATTTCATCACCACCAACAAGCCTCTCTGCAAGGTGCTGGTGGTGGACGGCCCGGAGCAGGCGTTGACGGCGTTGCGAAAGGAATCGGTTCATCTGGTTATCACGAACGTCGAGGCGACTTCACCGCAGGACAGCTTCGCCTTTCTCGCGGTGCTTAATGGATGGAATCCTCCGATTCCGATCATAGCCATCAGCGGCAGTCCGATCGAGGAACTCCCCTCCATGGCCGGGGGCATCACGGTGCTCCACAAGCCGATCGATTTTGAAATCTTGCTTGAGCTTATTGATACGATGACCCTGGCCGCGCAGGAGAGCGTCCTGAATGGAGTCTCGCTGGAGAACTTTTTGCAGATGCTGGAACAGGAGCGTAAGACCTGCACCTTGCGGATCATCTCCGGCTACCAGATGGGCTATCTCTATCTCCGGGACGGTCGCCTGGTGGAAGCGAAAACCGGGACGCTACGCCAGAAAAAAGCGGCCCTGGCCATCCTCGCCTGGCCGAACTGCACTATCACCATCACCGAAAAATGCCCGGTGGAATCCACCATGAATCTTTCCATCCAGTACCTCCTCGTCGAGTGGTGCATTGCCAAGGATGAAAGCCGCCGTTCCTCAACCTCGCTCGAGACGGTCTGACCTCTAACTACCTATGAATGCCGATCAACTGAAGATTTTCCAGAACATCACGCTTGCCTACTTTGCCAAGATGGCGCCGGACGAAAAGCCCCCCGTGCTTGAGGAGGCTTATCTCCAATTCGACACGCCACTCCTGCTCGATTTCACGAGCCTGATCGCCATCAGCGGCAGTTATGAAGGTTGTCTCTATCTGACCACCGGTCCGGCGGTTCTCGATGTTTTGCTGAGACGTCATGGTGAACAAAACATCAACGATGCCACCCGCCTGGATATGTGCCGGGAGCTTTCAAACGTGCTCGCGGGAAATGCCAGCCATGCCTTCGGGGCGGACTGGACGATCTCCGTGCCACAAAGTGTCACCACCGCGGAAATCCCCACGCTGAAGCTTCCGCCCTCGACCTTTATCATGCCGTTCGTCTGGAAAGAGATGAAGTCATACGTTGTCGTAGGTCTGCAATCGAAGGAGCAAATCTAATATGAACCATATCAAAGTTTTTCTTAACGCCTGGAACCTGCAGCAATTGCCGGTGACGATGAGGCTCACCAGCCTCGAATGGCGGTTCCTGCTTTGCAGTGACGGCAAGACGCCCGTTTACCAGATACAGCGACGCCTCGGGATCACCGACCAGGAGCGCGATTACGTCCTCAATCGCCTGACCGCCAGTGGACTTCTCAATGAAAAGTCGCTTTCGCTGGAGGAACTCGCGCAGATCACGATTGATGCCGCAGCTCCCGTCACCGAGCCTCAGACCTTCTCCGAATATCTTCAAGCTGCCGCCACCACCGTCCCGGCTCCGGAGCAAAACCAAAAGAAAACCATGCCTGCTTTCAGTCCTCTCCAGAAGCCATCCATCCCCGCTCCCGCACCCACGGTCCGGGCCATGAGTCTCCAATCGGTGATCCAGTTTATTTTCAGCCAGAGCAGCGATACGACTGCCGGGCATCTGGCTACTTACAAGGTTTTCATGGGGATCAATACCCAGTTGCTCAAGCGCAATGGCATTACCTCGCTCCGGTTTCAGGATGACCGGTTCATTACGGACACCGAATTGCAGGACGCCATCGCCGAGAACATCAAGAAAGTGCTGAAGGTCACCTGCCCCGAGGAACTTTTCTACAGCCAGCCTCCAGCCGGGCGGAAATAGGATTCTCCGGCGGTAGGATCTATCTATGCGTGAGAGATAGCCGACCCTTTTAGGTAGATTCAAAAACGCGCAAATCTACTGGGTACTCACGTAATCAACCGGATCGTCAGCGGGTAATAATAGAAGCCACCCTCGGAAGCCTTAATCGCCGCGATGATCGCGCAAATGAAGGCCATGATGTAGAGCCCGATCATAATCGGGATGCCGATCAAAAGGAAAACGAGCGGTATCGCGCAGATAAAATAGAGCACCAGCGAGATGTGAAAGTTCAGCACCTCCTTGGCGTGAGCTGCCACCAGCGGGGAGTCCTGTGCCTTGACCAATAAAATGATGAAGGGAATCAGGAATGGAAAGCCTATGATCGATGAAAGATGACACAGGATGATCCAGACCTTGTCATGGTTCTGCGCGGGTGAGGGAAGGGGAGGAGGCATGGTTCAAGTATTCAAGATCAACTCGATGCTGCGGGCAACCGCCGTTTCCGGTGGGCCGGGCGGACTCACCTTTTTGGCGGCGGACTTCGCGCTCTCCCGGCCATGCGCCATGGCCACCGACATCCCGGCCCATTGCAAAAGCGGAACGTCATTGTTGCCATCGCCAAAGGCCATGATCTGGGCCTGCGGGATGCCCAGTTTGTCCGCGAGGGCCTGGGTGGCCAGCGCCTTGTTTGCCTCGGGATTGAGGAACTCCAGCATCTCGTGCTCCGTGTTCACGATGTAGAGTTGACCGGCGTAGATCTGCTGCATCTGCGGCGTGAGCTGGGCAATGAGTTCCGCGGCATAGATCCAGATCAATTTTTGCAGGCCGGAGCCTATCAACTCGGAGATGTCAGCAACAGGCACCTGATGAGTCCGCCTTGTGTAGAGATGCGTCCATTCCGATTGCTGGTCGCAAAAAATTCCGGTGCGATGGTAGCCCATGACGCTGAGCCCCAACTCGCGGCCGTGCTGGAAAAGCTCCAGGCCCAGGACGTGGGGAACGGCCAATTCGTAAAGCTGTTCGCCGGTTCTTGCGTCGGCAACCGCCGCACCTCCCGCTGAGATGATCCAGCCTTGGAAGCCAAGCTTCTTTTCAAAAGAGACAATGCTTAAGTAATGTCGTCCTGAGGCGATCACCACCTCAATTCCCATTTCCCGCAGCCGGGCAAGCGCTGCCACATTCTCCGGGCTGACTTGTTTGTCCGGCCCCAGCAACGTGTCGTCCATGTCAAAGACGGCGAGGCGATAGGGAAGGGAAGGATTCATGCGGCTTCGGGAAAGGAGACCGGATCGTGCATCAAGGAATCAGTGGGCCCGGCGGGATTTGAACCCGCGACCAAGCGATTATGAGTCGCCTGCTCTAACCGCTGAGCTACAAGCCCGTCGCAGATAGGATAAAGGCAGACCCGCGCGTTCGTCGAGGAGTTCTCTCTCTCAAAAATAAAAGGGATAGCCCATCTGCCGGAACGCTTCCTTGTCATCCTTCAGGTACTTGTCGCCCAAGGCATCGAAACCCTTGCGGGCCTTAAAGTCGGCCAGGAATGCGTTGACCTGCTTTTCCAGGTCCGTGTTGCCTTTGCGGATACCAATCGCCCACGACTCGTGCTGGAAGGGAGCCAGCAGGCCGCGCGTGGTATCAGGATGTTTCTTGGAGAATTGGTAGATCGACATCTGATCGTAGATGAAGGCGTCCGCCTTGCCCTGCACGACCTCCAGGGCACAGGCGGTGTCTTGTTGAAGGGGCAGGACGGTCGCGTTTTTGAAATGATCCCTCGCGTAAATGGCACTCGTTGTCCCGGTTTTAAGCACCACGATCACGCCCGGTTTATCAACATCAGCGATGCTTTGGATCGGGCCGTTCTTCTTCACCAGGATGGAGAGCCCGGTACTCAGGTACGGATCGGAAAAATCGATCGACTTGCGCCGCTCATCCGTCGCGGTCATGGAAGAAATAATCAGGTCGATCCGGCCCGTTTTTAACGCGGGGATCAGGCCCTCGAAGGGCATGTTCTCAATCGTGATGGGGCGGTGGAGGTAATCGCCCAGCGCGTGGGCCATGTCAACGCCGACTCCGGTGGGTGTGCCATTCGCATCCGTCATTTCAAACGGCGGATAATTCAACTCCATGCCGATGATCAGCGGCTTGCCCGGATCGTCAGCTTGCGCGAGCGGCAGCGCTACCCAACCCAGGAGCAGGGCCATGAACATCCATCCGATTTCAAACCAGGTGCGTTTCATAGCTCGGTAACGTAGCGGCAGGCGATGGACGACGCACTTCATTTCGGAGGAAGGGTAGCCTTGATGGCGTCCTCATTCCAACGCAGGATCGATATTTTAGCGTCACCCAGCACATCGTGGTAAACGCGATCAGGGTGAGGCAGATCCGAGACGTCCTGCTCCGGAAGAATGAGAAGCGAAATAGGTTTTCCAGAGGCGATCTCCTGACGCAAGGCATCCGACTCCACGTTTGGAATATTGAATCTCTCATTCATGATCTCCATCCAATAAGGCTGAGGCGTGGAATTATTCCACCATGTTTTTACACGCGGAATGAGCTCAGGATGGTAATAAGCGAGCGGTCCAGTGGTGATCAGGGGCCCCAAGACCAGCGTGCCTGCGGGAGGGATTTGCTCCGGCTCTAGGGCTTGAATATCCCGCCAGTTTTCCTTGAGCACATGGCCTGAAAAATAATGGGCTTTCAGGCCGAATCCGAAAAGGACGGCGGTCGCTGCGAGAACAATCCAGCACATCGGTCTCCGATGGGACAGAACCAATCCAAGCAGCAAGCTCAGCGGTATCCAGTTCCACAAAAAGATGCGCGGCACGAGAAGGGATTGCTTCAGGCTGGCCAGGATGACGACACCGATAAAGAAAATAGGCACGAGGAGCAGAACCGTGACGATCCGTCGATCCAGCGAAGAGAGCCGGTGTAAGCCGATTCCCAGTACCAAGAGGAAGAGCAGGGTGTAGCGATGAGTAAATTCCAGTTCAGCGGCGGACCCAGCGACCATATCGCTCAGGCACACCAAAAGACGGCTGCATGAGAAGGGTTGCACCCAAGTGATGTTGGCATTACCGATTTGGCCGCGCATGGCATGGTAGACGGGAAGTAGGGCCACCGCAACACACCCATTGGCGATGATCCAGTTGACGAGATCTCGCCGGTTGAGTGGAACGAATTTTCCCAGGATGGCGCTAAGGACGGCTAGATTGCAGGCGACGATGAGGAACAGCGTGGAGTAATGGAGATAGACGCAACTGGTGGCGGTCACCGCATAGAGCGCCAGATTTAAGACGGATTTCGGTTGTTTCAGAAACCGCGCCAGGCTCAGCAACATGAGTGCGAGGGGAACCTGGAAAGTGGCATAGGTCCGGGCTTCCTGCGCGTACCAGATTTCACTGGGGCACAGGGCGAAGATCAACGCGCCGGCAAGCCCGATTTTGGATCCGGCCAGTTCCTTGCCCAAGGCGTAGACCAGCGCGATGGTGACCGTCGCGGCGAGGACTGAGGGAAAGCGCAGGGCGGCTTCGCTGGTGCCGAAGAACGCCATCCACAGGTGGATCAGCGTGTAGTAGCCGGGGGGATTCGATTCCTGGGCAAATCCTGTCGTCCACAAAATCTGGAGCGGATAATCAGAGAAATAGCGGGTGAAGGCCTCATCACGCCAAAGCGGAAACCAGGACAAATGATAAACGCGAAGTGCAAGCCCGGTCAGGACGATGAGCAGGAGGAGTAAGAGATCTCTGGTCGCTGCCGTTGGTTTCATTCCGGTCGGACGCTAGCAAGGCATCGGGAGGCCGTCACGTATCGACTGGAGGTCAGGCCTGCATCTTCTCGCCGTGTCTTTGACACCCCGCCTTTTCGCGGGCAAGATGTCAACGATGAGCAAAATTGTCGGCATTGACCTGGGTACCACCAATTCTCTTGTCGGCGTCATGGACGCGGGCTTTCCCGTCCTTGTCGCTGATGCGGAGGGGCGTCGCCTGACGCCTTCCGTCGTTCATTTTTCCGGAGCAGACCAACCGCCGCTCGTTGGGGCCGCGGCCAAGCGGGTGCGGGGACTCAAGCCGCGCGAAACCATCTCTTCGATCAAGCGCTTCATGGGCCGCCGCGGCAGCGAACTTTCCCACGAGGAGATGATCGTGAACTATCCGGTCGCGGGAAAAGGCAACGAGCCGGTTCGCGTGGAATTGGCCGGGCGCACCTGGTCGCCGGAGGAAATCTCCGCGGAAGTCCTGAAGAAGCTCAAGGCCGATGTCGAGCGCGCGCTGGGCGAGCCCGTTACACGCGCGGTCATCACCGTGCCGGCTTACTTCAACGACGCCCAACGCAATGCGACCAAGGAAGCGGGACGCCTGGCGGGATTTACCGTCGAGCGCATCGTCAACGAACCGACCGCAGCGGCACTTGCCTATGGGTTGGACCGGCTCAAGGCCAAGTCGAAAATCGCTGTCTACGATCTCGGCGGCGGCACGTTCGACATCTCCATTCTTGAACTGAATGAGGGTGTTTTCCAGGTGCTCTCCACCAATGGCAACACCCGGCTCGGCGGCGACGACATTGATGCGGCACTGACCGATGAACTCGCCCGCCGTCTCGCCGCGAAGCTGCAAACGCATATCGATGCCGCGCTCCTCGCCCGGCTGCATGAGGAGGCGGAGAACGCCAAGATTCGCCTTTCCACGGAGACCGAAACCAAGGTCGAAATTCCTTTCGCGCTGGGCGAGCAAAGTTTCTCCACGGTCATCACCCGCGAGGAACTCGAAATCCTTGCACGGCCCATCGTGCAGAAGACGCGCGGGAATTGCCTTCGCTCCCTGAGCGATGCGAAACTCAAGCCTGCCGATCTGGATGATGTGATCCTCGTGGGCGGTCAGACTCGCATGCCGATGGTGCATGCGCTGGTGAAGGAAATCTTTGGCCGCGAGCCGAACACCAACGCCAATCCCGACGAAGCGGTCGCCCTCGGCGCGACGATCCAGGCGGGCATTCTGGAAGGCGGCGTGCAGAACATGGTGCTGCTGGATGTCACCCCGCTCTCGCTGGGGATTGAGACGTTTGGCGGGCTGATGAACGTCATCATTCCGCGCAACACCACGATCCCGACCAAGGCGGGCGAGCTTTTCACGACTGCGATCGACAACCAGAAATCGATGAAGATTCAGGTGCTCCAGGGCGAGCGCGAACTGGCCCGTGATAACTGGTCGCTTGGGACGTTCGATCTTGAATTCGCGCCGGCGCCCAAGGGTGTGCCGCGTGTCGGTGTCCAGTTTGAGATCGATGCCAATGGCATTCTTAGCGTGTTGGCCCGCGACGTGAAGACCGGACATCAAAAAGTGGTGCAGCTCAAGAGCGCGGTTGATGTCCGCGATGAGGACGTGGAGAAGATGGTCGCCGAGTCGGTTGAATACGCCTTTGACGACATGGCGCAGCGCCAGTGGATCGAGACCAAGCGCAAGAGCGGCGATATGCTCAGTGCGACCCGTAAGGCGCTGGCGCAGGTCGGTTCGCTCATCGTGCCGGAGGAAGTGAAAGAGATCGAGGAGTTGATGTTGGCGGTGGAGAAGGCGCTCGAAAGCGAGAACCTCAACGAGCTCAAGGCGGCCAATTCTGCGCTCGACAAGGGGACGGTGGCGCTGGCCGGATTCGTGACGGACATGGCGATTGAAGAGGACTTGAAGCGCAAGGGCATGCTTGGCGATGAACCGCCGCCGGACGCTCCTCCCGCCGCGCCGTTGCCCAAGCCGGAGCCGCTCGCGCCGACGGGGATTGAGGGATCGATTCCGCTTCGCGGGGAATGACTTTTTTCCACCTGCCGACGGGAGACAGGGATAAGTTTGGCGCTTTTGGGGTGAGGAGCTGGATGGGGGAGTCTCAGCCCGGCGGACTTTTTTTAAACATGAAGACATGAAATCATGAAAGACATGAAGGGGAATACAAACGCAGACAAACTCAACCTGCCTTCCCTTCATGTCTTTCATGATTTCATGTCTTCGTGTTCAATCAGAACGACAAATCCAAAGACTAAGAACTGAACAACAGGATTCCGCTAATCGAACGATCTTATCGGTTCCCGCCGTTAGTGGCGTGCAGTCTGTAGCGGCGTCTATGACCGTCGATCTCGGCGACCTCTATTCGCAAAGCGGCGACGGTTATAGACCGCCGCTCAAGGCCGAGCAGATTCCCCTCTTCCCCCTGCTTGCGGTTGGAGTTCCTGATCAGGAAATTCAAGGACTGGGCCAGACCCAGTCGCCGTCCTTAAAATGATAGATGGAAATGTTGCCGTCAAATTTCTGTTTTTTCTCATAGTTTTGGTATTGTTGGTACATCTCCGCAAAAATCGGAACCTTCGAAAGATCATCCTCCGGTTTGCCGGGCGGGGCGAGTTGACGGAGATCGAGCGTTTCGCCTTTGGCGGCGAGCTCGCGCTGACAGGCGACCCAGTCGCGGGCACCGCGCCAATCTTCCTCCACGTAAAAGAGCACGAGGAGCAGAATGAGGACGAGGAGAGCCCGTGCGCCCCAGACCAGCGTTCGATACAGAAACCGCTTCATGCCCAAGCCAAGCGTGCGCCTCCGGGCGGAATTGGCAAGGTGATTTGGCGGGAGAGGAAGACATCCGTCGCTGGGACAGCGGCGGCTACCTCGATGAAGACCTCTGCGAAAATCTTCATTTTCAAAAAAGGGTCATCCTGTGCGAAGGCGAGCCGGTTGATCAGCTTTGATCCTGGGATGGACTCGAGCCGCAGTCGAAGGACCTAGCCTCTCAAGAACACGGCCCGCCCGAAGCCTCTCCCGGTTATCTTCACGAATGGCCGCTTCCTGCGCTTCGAACCGGCGGGAGATCGGCCTTTTGTTCCTAATTTTTTTCGCCCTCAAGGATATTGAGTTCATGCGGCCCAGGTCCTTCGACTGCGGCTCGTGAAGCTCCTGGGAGGAAAAATATCCTTTGGCTCGCCTCCGCTCAGGATGACAAAATAGCGAGATCGGGACTTTTCAGAGGTTGCCGGAGGGGACATCCGCCGCTGGGACAGCGACGGCTACCACCGAGAAAAAGACACGACGGTCATAGACCGCCGCGACAGAAGAAATTCTCCGGCTACTAGCGGCGGCGACCGAGGACGAGGCCGATGAGCAGCCCGATTCCGGCGGCCATGGCGACTGATTGCCAGGGATTGTTCTCGATGAATTCCTGCGTGTTGTAGCGGGCGGCGGCGGTGGCGTCGCGCAGGACATTGGCCTGTTCGTTGAGCTGGTCGCCGACTTTGCGGACGGCTTCAGAGGCCTGGGCTTTCAAATCGTCAACTTGAGGAGAGAGATCTTTGCGGGTGCTCATGGTTGTTAGTATAGCGGGTAAATTATTTTTGCAAAGATGGTGGGCGCGAGATGACGGGGTTGTAACCGGGGCATGGCAGTACCACTGCGGGGACACGGGCGTTCCCAAGTGCAACTTGGGAACGAGGGATAATCTCGCTTACGCGACAAATTCCACCGTCGCACGGAGTGCGACGGCTACCACGGAGGATGCCCGAGATCGTTTACTGCCGACCGCAGGTCCGACGGTTACCACGGAGGGCTGACGACGTCGTTGAACTTATTTCGCCTTGGCGAGGGCGGCTTTGACGGCGTTGAAATCGGGGATGTCCTTCGGCGTCGGAGTCTGCTCGACGTGGATGATGTGGCCGGCTTTGTCGATGACGAAGGCGGCGCGGGCGGAGGTATCGCCCACTCCGGCAAGGTTCGGGAAAACGACGTCGTAGGCCTGGGTGACCGTCTTGTTCAGGTCACTGAGGAGCTTGATGCTGATCTTTTCCTTCTGGGCCCAGGCTTCCTGCGCGAAAGGGCTATCGACGCTGATGCCATAGACGGCGGCATTAAGGCCATCATATGCCGCGATGCCGCCGGAGACGTCGCAGAGTTCCTGCGTGCAGACCCCGGTGAAGGCGAGCGGGAAGAAAAGAAGGACGGTGTTGCGCTTGCCGAAATTGTCGCTGAGCTTGACGTCTTCAAGTCCGTGGACGGTCTTGGTCTTGAGGGTGAAATCGGGTGCGGAGGTTCCTACTTTGAGGGGCATAGTGTGAAAGATGTTAAGGGTTGAAGTTAGAGCGATGAAGGTAAGAGCAGCGGGGCGGCTGTGTCAACGGGCGCGATTTTATTCGTCGACCGGCTGGGGATTGAGAACGGAATGAGGCCCAGACCGACGCGATGCGGTTGATTTGATGAAGGCGCACCCCTACCTGAATCAGGAGCCGGTCAAGCTTTCGGCGCAGCTAGTTGGTTGGAAAATGGAGTAAGAACCACATGGAATTTTGCCTTTTGGAGCGATTTAATCACGAGGCATGGATATCTTTAATAGCCAACGACTAAGGATTTAAAGCCGGGCGCATTTTTAACGCTTATTTTTTACATAATTTTCGTAGAAAACGATTCATTGCTCGACTCTGTTTGTCAGTCACGGCTAAAGTATACCTTTCCAATAGAC
>CAIPBM010000021.1 GCA_903863295.1 uncultured Verrucomicrobiota bacterium
CACTACATTGACACTGTAGGGGTCACAGGTTCAAACCCTGTATCGCGCACCATTTTTCTTTAAAGGGATTCTGGCATCCATAGCGGAAGTTAGGCCTTTTTTCCCGTCTCGACGTTTCCAACGATGGTGATGGCGTAGGGGGTCTTCTGGAGGGATATTACGGTGATCGTAACATGGAGGGTCAGGGCCGGTTCTCCCCGCGTGCAGAGCGTCACAGAATGGGGTTTCTCGTACTCGGACTGAAAATAGCTGAGATATTTTGAGATCATTTGTCCCTGCTCTTCGGGGCTGATAAACGTTGAGAAATAAGAAAGGCCAGAAAGCTCGTTAATGTGCTTGGCGAGCAATTTTTCCGCGGCCACGTTCAGAAGCAGAATATCGCCCGAAATGTCGGATACGATCACGGCCAATGGCATTGAGGAAACGACCTGAAGCAGGGCTTGGTTGCCTTTTTCCAGCTGGTTGCGATGAATCGCCAATAAGGTTGCTGTGGTGCCGGAAACTAGGAGGAAAGCGGTTCGCACATAAGGCCTGAAGGCCGGGAGGGTCTGGGTCTGTTCAACGGGATAAAACGAAATCACAAGAATAAATCCGGTGTAGACCAAAGACCAAAGCGCTACCATCCAGGCTGGCAACCGCAGGGCCAGGTAACAAAGCAGCATGACGAGCAACAGGGGCAGGAGAAAAGCCTGGGGGATCAAATAGCAGTCAATCAAAAGCAGGACAAATGGCGCCAGGAGCGGAATCCACAAATAATCAATTTGCGTCCAGGGCTTTTTGGATACAAAGGCAAATTTATTCAATACCATGGCAGTTTAAGCCTACCTTTAAATGCCAAAGGTGGCTATATCTTACGGAAAGATAACATGCTGATTTTGTCTAAATACGAACTAATTTTTAGGCCCTATTTTATGCGCACGCTAAAGCATCCTTTTGCCTGCTCGACAAGTTGACCAGATGGAGCTTTGTTGAAGAGTGCAAGACCACTATGGGCGATGATCTAATTACAAACCGTAAGGCACACCGGGATTATGAAATTCTGGAAACTTATGAGGCGGGGATCGTCTTGCGTGGCTCTGAGGTGAAGTCGCTGCGGGCCGGCCAAGGCAATCTCACGGACGCCTTTGCCCGGATCGAGAACAATGAGGTCTGGCTCTATCAATTCGATATCCAGCCCTACAAACAGGCCAATCTTTTCAATCACGAGCCCAAAGCGGTAAGACGGCTACTCCTTCACCGGCAGGAAATTCGCAAGCTTTTTGGTTTGGTGGCGGTGAAAGGACGGACTTTGGTGGCTTTGAAAATGTATTGGAAGTCCCGTCGTCTCAAAGTGCTTCTCGGCGTCGGCATCGGCAAGAATGTACGGGACAAACGGCAGGATCTGAAAAAAGCCGTGGCGAAGCGCGAGATGGATCAGGCACTCAAGGAATCCCGCCGCAAGTAACGGAGACGCGTTGGGCTTACGCAGTTTCCCGGAGCACCAGTTTGGTGGGAAAAGATTGCGACCACCCGGACGTGGGGGGCGCTTCACCGGCAATTTTCTTCAGAATGATGTCCGCGCCGGCCCGGCCGATTTCCTGACTGGGCTGGGCAATCGTCGTCAATGCGGGCCAGGCAAATCGCGCGGCCAAGCGGTCATCAAATCCGATCAGGGCCACCTCTTCCGGGACCTTAACCCCGGCGTCATGTAAGCCGGAGAGAAACGCGAGCGCGATATAGTCCGAGTGGGCCACAACGGCGTCGGGCCGATTCTTGAGCAGGGCAAATCGACGCCCGACTGCGCGCAGGGCATCAATTTCGGTACCGGGATACTCGACGTAGATCGGGGAGCGTCCCAATTCCTGGAGAGCTTGGTCATAGCCATCCAGCCGGGTGCGTTCTTCCTGGGTTCCGAGAAACGCAATCTGCCGGGCTCCACGCTGGGCGAGATAATGAACCGCCTCGTAAACGCCCCGGGCCCGGTCGATGGTCACCGCATCGTGATGGGTTCCCCGCGGATCGATCAAGACATAGGGCAGGCCGGAGTGAACGACCGCGGGCATTAACGCGGGGAGAACATGCCGCGCGACAAAGGGATCGTGGCCGAGAAGTACCAACCCGGCAGGATTCTGATCGATCAATTCCTGAACGATCCGTGCCGCCTTGGCTTTCTCTCTCGACTCAAAATGAAAGGTCATCGAGATAAGGTAATCGGATTGCCGGAGGCGTTGTTCCAGTGCCGCCAACTGGGCCATGCGCAGCTCATCCTCCGTAAAACTCAAGACACTGATGAAATGACTTTTGGCAGTCTTCAAGGCCCTGGCAGCGAGATTAGGGCGGTAACCGAGTTTCTCCACGGCGCGTTCCACGACTCCGCGCGTTTTCTCGTGGACATAGCCGTCCCCTTTCAAGACCCGGTTGACGGTGCGGATCGAAACCTTCGCCTCCGCTGCCAGGTCTCGTAAATTCGCCATGGGAAAGAATGCCTTCGTTGAGGCTTCAAGTCGTCTTCGGCTTTTCTATCGTGTATTCCGGGGCGAGTTCAAGATTGAAGTAGTGGTGGGCATTCTCGTAACAGATTTCACGCACCAGGGCCCCCATCAGCTTCATGTCGCGCGGGAGAAGACCTTTCTCCACATCGTTACCAATCAGATTGCAGAGCAACCGGCGAAAATATTCGTGTCGAGTGTAGGAGAGGAAGCTGCGGGAATCGGTCAACATCCCGACAAAACGCCGGAGCAGCCCGAGGTTCGATAGCGCGTTGATCTGCCAGGTCATGCCCTCGAGTTGATCGAGGAACCACCAGCCGCTGCCAAACTGAATTTTGCCGGGAATGGAGCCATCTTGAAAATTCCCCGCCATCGTCGCCAGGACGTAATTGTCGTTGGGGTTGTTGTTATAAAGCACCATCTTGGGAAGATCGCCGTTGCTATCGAGACGGTTGAGATACCAACCCAGAGCAGCGGCTTGTGAAAAATCGCCGATGGAGTCAAAGCCCGTATCAGGCCCGAGCGCCTGGCGTTGGCGGGTGTTGTTGTTGCGCAAGGCCCCGAGATGGAGTTGCTTGGTCCAACCGCGCGCGGCGTCCAGATGCCCGAAGTAAAGCATCAGGTAGGTGCCGAACTGCCGGGTTTCTTCCGGAGTCGCGGCGTGATTGGCCCGCACGCGATTGAATATGTGAGCCGCTTGATGCTCATCACATTCCGTGGCCAGGCAGGACTCCAAGCCATGATCGGAGAGACGGCATCCCTGTTCGTGAAAGAAATCATGCCGCTGCTTCAAGGCGTCGAGAAATTCCGGGAAGGTAGAGACGCCGGAATTAGCAACGGCCGCGAGTTTTTCACACCAGGCGTTAAAGGCCGCGGGTTGATCCACTTTTAGCGCGGCGTCCGGGCGAAAGGCGGGGTAGACACGGGTCTTGATTCCCTGCCCGCGGATTTGTTGGTGATATTCCAGCGAGTCGGCCGGATCGTCCGTCGTAACCACGACCGCGACCCGGTTTTTCTCCAGGATGCCATGGACGGCAAATTCCGGTTCTGCCAATTGAGCATTGACCTGTTTCCAGATCGCTTCGCCGCTGGCCTCATTGATCAAATCATCCACGCCGAAGTAGCGCAGAAGTTCCAGGTGACTCCAATGGTAGAGCGGATTGCGAAGGGTGTACGGCACCGTGCGGACGAAAGCCTGATATTTTTCAAAGTCGCTCGCATCTCCGGTAATAAAGCGCTCGGCGATTCCATTCGCGCGCAAGGCCCGCCACTTGTAGTGATCGCCCGCGAGCCAGATATCGTACAGGTTCCGGAAGCGATAGTTCTCGGCAATCTGCTTCGGAGAAAGATGACAGTGATAGTCGTAGATCGGCTGGGGTTGGGCCTCGTTAAAATAGAGGTCCCGAGCCGTTTCCGTTTCGAGGAGAAAGTTTTCCGTGATGAAGGTTTTCATGGTGCAAGGGGATTTTAAGAAAAGAGGGGAAGGATATGGCGATCCAGAAGATTGGCCGTTACGTTTCGGGCGATGACTTTTTCATTGGCTTTCAAGGCGTTGAGATAACGGTCGCCCATCTCCGCGGCCACTTTGAAGGAGACGTGCAACATCTGTCGAAAGTGAAGATTATAGTCAGGCGAGGAAAGATCGTGACGAAGCGCCGCGCCGTATTGCGCGGAACTCCAGCCCTGGACTTCCGCAACCGAGGGAAGCCTGGCTGGGTCGATAGCAACGACCGGGGCATATGGCTTGATCAATTCCTCCAGGCGGGCATACGCCGCCGCGTAAACGTCCCGGGCTACTTGCAGCCCCTCACCGCCTGATTCAGCGAGGCCAATCAACTCTTCCAGCCAGGTGGTGCCCGCCGTCTTCACGTGTACTCCAGCATCATGCTCCTTGAGCAGGCGATTGATGATGGGATAGAGAGAGAATTTATCACTGCCGGAATGGACGCTGAGCTTGAGCGTCTGCGGCAATCCGAATTCGCCAATGGCAAAGCGAATGACACAAAGATCCTCGTGGAACTCTTTCTCGAACTGACTGAGGTCACCGACGTAGTCGACTCCCTTGTTGAACCGACCGGTGAATTTGGGCGCGATGGTCTGGCAGGGAACTTTTTCCCGGGCCAGCATCATTAAAATCAAAAACAGCTCAACCGGAGTCTGCGCTTCATCGGTTTCATCGACCGAAACCTCCGCAATAAAATCGTCGCCTTTTAATTTGGCGATATGCCGGTAAATCCGGCCCGCTTCCTGCATCGCCCCGAGGAATTTGCTGGTCGTGCGTATCAGCGTCGCGGCGTCCAACTCCAGAGGTGATTTGAGCCCGGGAATTGAAATCAAACCGAGATATTTTCGCCCCTCGCCAAGAAAGGCCTCTAATTCCTTCTCATCGGCTGCCTTGCCCGTGTAGTCCGCCACATCAATGGTGTAAAAATCAGAGGCTTCGATGAAACGATCGACTGTGCCCAAATTGATATGGTCTGCGTCGACGTGGTACGAGCCCGTCCACCCCAGAGCGGCAACCGCCGCCTCCGCTTCACGGCGTACACTGATTGGCTCTGATTTGACGATCGTGTGCTCGCGATTCGACTTGTTCCAAACCGGCGTCACCTCAATCCCGTGCGCCTTGGCCTGAACCAGAGCTTGGAGTTGTGCACGCCCCTGATGTGCAAATCGGTCACCCAAGCCCATGGAGAATTTTTCAATTTTTTTCACCCGATTTCCGATGCTTTAAGTAAGTCCTTGTCAAAGTAGGCCAACGTTGGCATAAAAACAATACTATTATGCCATGGTTTTCCTTACAGGCCGATTCCATCCCCCGTATTGAGGTCGAGCAAGCGTGTCAGCGTCTGCTTGACGAAGCCCACACGCGCATCAAGCGGGACCTGCGCCGCGTCTTGCTTTTGCCGCCCGACTTGACCCGGGCCCATAGCGGAGCCGGATGGATTACGGAGACGATCTATAATCTTCTTCCGAAGTCGTGTGACATCCACGTCATTCCCACCCTGGGTCAACATTTGCCCCATACGGAAGCGGAGAATAAGTGGATGTTCGGGAGCATTCCGCATGAACGCATTCATGCCCACGACTGGCGCAACGGCGTCACCCGGATCGGAACGATCCCGGCGGAACTCGTCAAGGAATCGACCGGCGGCAAGGCCGACTGGGACATTCCGGTCGACCTGAACAATTCTCTCATCAACGAGGAGTGGGACTTGATCATCAATATCGGTCATGTGGTGCCGCATGAGGTGCTGGGCTTTGCCAATCATAATAAGAATTATTTCATCGGCCTCGGCGGGAAGGAAACCATCTGCGCCTCCCACATGGCGGCGGGAATTTATGGGATCGAGAATAATCTCGGGAACCTGATCACGCCGCTGCGGGCCTGCTACAACTGGGCGGAGGACAAATATCTGGGACGGCTCCCCGATGTCTATTTTCACGTGGTGATGAAGCGGGATCCCGAGAACAAGCTCGTCCATACCGGAGTTGTTGTCGGCGATGACTTGGAAACTTACCTCCAAGCGGCCCGCCTCAGCCGGGAGGTCAACATCACGACCTTCGATAAGCCGATCAAAAAAATCGTGGCCCACATGCAGGGAGACGAATTTCGGAGCACCTGGGTGGCCAACAAAGCGGTCTATCGTACGCGCATGGCCATGGCTGACGGCGGCGAACTCCTGATCATTGCGCCGGGGTTGGAACGGTTTGGTGAACAGCCCGACGTTGATCAACTCATCCGCAAGTACGGCTATGCGCCGTCCAGGGAAATTCTCGAGCTCTATAAAACCAAATCCGATCTCCAGGATTTGGCCCACGGAGCCGCACACCTGATTCATGGAACGTCGGAAGGACGATTCACCATCCGTTACGCTCCGGGCCACCTGAGCCAGGCGGAAATCGAGCAAGTCAAATTCGCCTATGCCGATTATAATGAAACGGTGAAGCGTTACCCCCTCGACAAACTTAAGGAAGGCTGGAACACCCTGCCGGATGGAGAAGAGATTTTCTACATCAGCACGCCTTCCGCCGGGCTTTGGTCGACCAAACAACGCCTCGAACGCGCCACGGCCTACACGTTATAGCCTTCATGGAAATTCTCCTCCAGGAAAAGCAGGCGAGTCTGGACCAGTTGCTGCGAGAGCATCCAGAACTGCTCATCGCCTATTCGGGCGGAGTCGATTCCGCCTACCTCGCCTGGCGGGCGCATGAGATTTTGGGATCCCGCATGCTGGCGATCATCGCCGATTCCCCTTCCCTCTCCCGCCGCCACCTGGAAGAAGCCGTGACCTTTGCCCGCAGACACGGCATCCCGCTCGAAATCATACTGACCTCGGAATTGGATAATCCCGATTACGCGAAAAATGATTCGCAGCGCTGTTTTCACTGCAAGAATGAGCTCTTCACCGTGATGAAGGCCGCGCAGTCGCGCCTGGGCTATCGGCATCTCGCCTACGGCATGAATCTCGATGACCGGGGAGACTTCCGCCCCGGCCAAAAAGCCGCGCATCTCCATGGCGTCCTCGCGCCGTTGGTCGATGCTGGATTGACCAAGAGCGATATCCGCGCCTTGGCTCGAATCGCCGGACTCGACGTCTGGGACAAACCCGCCGCGCCCTGTCTTTCCTCGCGCGTGGCCTATGGCCAGGCCGTCACGCCGCAAGTTCTCAGCCAAGTTGAGCGAGCGGAAGATTATCTCAGGAGCCTGGGCCTGCGCCAATTCCGCGTCCGCCATCATGGCGAGATTGCACGGCTCGAAATCGACCGTGAAGAAATGGCCACCGTTTTATCGGTGGGTATGCTGGAAACGATTTCGACTCGCTTGAAAGCGATCGGCTTTCAGCATGTGGCGCTCGACTGTGGAGGATTTGAATCGGGATCCATGAACCGTGCGTTGTCGCCGGAAACTTTGAAGGTCTGATTTTGATTTATGAACAACTTATTTGATTTATCGGGAGAAGTCGCCGTCGTCATCGGCGCGACCGGAGTTCTGGGTGGTGCCTTGGCCGAGGGTTTAGCCAGTGCGGGCGCGCAGGTCGCCGTCCTGGGCAGGAACAGCGAACGGGGCGAAGATCGCGCCAAATCGATCCGCGACAGCGGAGGCAAAGCCCATTTTTTCCCGGCCGATGCCTCGTCCAAGGCGAGTCTCGCGGAAGCCCACCTTGCGGTGGAGAAGACGTTTGGACCGCCGACAATTTTGGTCAACGCCGCGGGTGGTAACGATCCCAAGGTCACCGTCACGGCGGAGCATCCCTTCAGCGCCATCACGGTCGAGGCCTGGAAAGCCAACTTCGATTTGAACCTGGTGGGTGGTGCGCTCCTCCCTTGCCAGGAATTTGGTCCGGCCATGGCCCAGCGGAAACGGGGCTCGATCATCAATATCGCGAGCGTCTCCGCACATCTCCCGCTCTCCCGCGTCGTCGCCTACTCGGCGGCCAAGGCGGCGGTGCTCAATCTCACTCAATTTCTTTCCCGCGAATGGGCCCCGCAGGGCGTGCGCGTCAATTCGATTACTCCGGGATTCTTTCCCGCCGAGCAGAATCGCCGGCTCCTCTTCCAGGAAGACGGCTCCCCGACGCCACGGGCACAATCGATTCTCAACCACACGCCCCTCGCCCGCTTCGGCAAGAGCGAGGAACTGATCGGGGCCGTGATTTTCCTGGCCAGTTCACGTGCCAGCGGTTTTGTCACCGGCACCGATTTGCGCGTTGACGGCGGCTTTCTTTCGCAGACGATTTAGCATGACAACTTCGGTCATCCTGGCGCTGGACATCGGCACCTCCTCCTCACGCACCGCGATCTACGACACCAAGGGCAAGCGTTTGCTGGCCACGACGGCGCAGTTCGCCTATCCGCTCATCACGGGACCGGATGGCCAGGCCGAGCTGCGTCCCGCCGATCTGGAAAAAGCCATCGCGCGGGCCTTTGCGAAAACCCTCCAAGCCTGGCGCAAAACGAAGTCCCGCGCGCCAATCGCAGGAATCGGCGTTTCCTGTTTCTGGCATAGCTTGCTTGGCTTGGATAAGCAGGGGCAGCCCCTTACTCCCATCTATACGTGGGCCGATTCCCGCTGCCGGACGGAGGCCCGTGATCTTCGCGAAACGATGGGCGAAAAGTCGGTTCATGCCGCGACGGGCTGCATGGTCCGCACCTCGTTCTGGCCTGCCAAACTGCTCTGGCTCCGCAAGTCCCAGCCGGGCCTGTTTCGAAAAGTCGACCGCTGGGTTTCCCCGGCAGAATGGATTCAGGAAAAGTGGTGCGGTCAGGCCACGGCCTCACTTTCCATGGCCAGCGGAACGGGACTTCTCCATGCCCAAACCTTGCAGTGGCACGGCCCTTTGTTGAAGCAATGTGGGCTGCGGCAAAACCAGCTCAATCCCTTATCCGACGCTCCTTCCCACGTTACCCCAGCTATTGCCCGGCGTTTTCCTGAGTTAACCAACACACCCTGGTTTCCCGCCATCGGCGACGGCGCGGCCAGTAACCTGGGATCAGGCGCAACCAACCCCGGCGTGGCCGCGATCAATGTCGGCACCAGCGCAGCCCTGCGTGTGGTCGTGGCGACAAAAGCAGTCCGCCCAAAATCTCCGGCGCCGTTTGGTCTTTTCTCCTATCGTGTTGACGATCATCGACGGCTCATGGGCGGCGCGGTCAGTAACGCGGGGAATCTCCGCGCCTGGGCGATCCGCGAACTGAATCTTCCGACTGATCCTGCTACCATCGAAAAACTCCTGGCGGCTCGTCCCGGGCCGGTGAAAGAACTCACCCTGCTTCCCTACTGGATCGCCGAGCGAGCGCCGAGCTGGCCCGAGGAAATGCCCTCCGCCGTGGTCGGGATCACTCAAGCCACCCGCGCACTCGATCTCTTGCAGGCTTTTCAGGAGGCCACGTATCATCGGCTGGCCCAAATCGGCGAGGCTCTCGAAAGCGCCCTGCGCCAGAAGCTCGTCTTCATCGTCTCCGGTGGCATCCAGAAATCGCCCAGCGCCCTGCAACGCCTCGCCAACGTCCTGGGCCGCCCGGTTCACGCCTCCAAGGAGCCGGAAGCCTCGCTCTGCGGAGCGGCTTGTTTTGCCATGGATCAACTCGGACTGAAAAGACCGGCTCCCCAACTTGGTCCCAAGATCAATCCGCAGCGCGCGATTTCCCGCGAATACACTGCCGCTCGACAACGGCAGATCGAACTGGAATCTCTCTTCCGGGATTCGGGCCTTGTCACCACCCCGAACGTCTAGCTTTTTCCATGAATCCGACCACCTTGCTTGATCTTTTGACTTCGCTGCGGGAGGGCAAGACAACGCCCGAAGAGGTGCTGCAACGGCTCGCGCATCTCCCCTACGAGGATTTGGACTACGCCAAGATCGATCATCATCGCGCCTTGCGCACCGGCCTGCCGGAGGTGATTTATGCCGCCGGGAAAACCGACGAACAGGTCGCGGAAATCTTTGATCGCATGGCCCAAAAAGGCGGCAATGTCCTCGCGACACGCGCCACCTCCAGCGCAGCCGGGGCGGTCCGCGCGCGAATTCCTGCGGCCATCTATCATCCGGTCGCGCGGATGTTGGTTTTGAATCAGCAACCTCCGCCTCCCCTGCCCGGTCCCCTGGCCGTGGTTTGCGCGGGAACGAGTGACCTGCCCGTGGCCGAGGAAGCCGCCGTCACGGCTGAGGCCCTGGGACATCGCGTCATCCGGATTCACGACATTGGCGTGGCCGGACTGCACCGGCTCCTGGCCCAGCGCACGGTGCTAGCCGAAGCCCGCGTCATCATCGCCTGCGCCGGGATGGAGGGGGCCTTGCCCACGGTCCTCGCCGGGCTGGTCCGCGCCCCCGTGATTGCCGTGCCGACCAGCGTCGGGTACGGGGCCTCCTTCGGCGGAATTGCCGCCCTGCTGGGCATGCTCAATTCCTGCGCCCCGAATGTCGCCGTCATGAACATCGACAACGGCTTCGGCGCCGCCTGCTTTGCCACATCGATCTTACGGACGGATGCCAAGTAGACAGCTGATGCGTTGACTTGCGAGAAATTGTTATTGGAAAGATGTCCGGGTTTAGGTGCCCGCCACCTAATGGCGACAATCTGTTTGGAAAGCGTCCTGTTTACAGATAGAGTCCTGCTTTTCCGTTTCACGTTATGAAGATCATTCTCACCGGCATCCAGCCTTCCGGGACGCTCCATCTCGGCAACTATTTTGGCGCGATGCAACCGGCGCTCGATCTTGCCCGGCACGGACAGGCGGTCTATTTCATCGCCGATTATCACGCACTCACCTCCGTGACCAAGGCCGAGGATCTGCGCCGCTATACGTTTGAGGTCGCTGCCGGTTTTCTTGCGTGCGGACTCGATCCCGCCAAGACCATCCTCTTCCGCCAAAGTGATGTCCCGCAGGTGCACGAATTGGCCTGGCTCCTTTCCGTGGTTACGCCCATGGGCTTGCTGGAGCGGGCGCACAGTTACAAGGACAAGGTCGCGCAGGGAGCCGAAACCAGCCACGGCCTTTTCGCCTATCCCGTCCTGATGGCTGCCGATATTTTACTCTACAATTCCGACCTCGTACCCGTCGGGAAAGACCAGAAGCAACACCTTGAAATCGCCCGCGACGTGGCCCAGAAATTCAACGACCGCTTCGGTCCTGTCTTCAAATTGCCTGAACCGGTGATCCGCGAAGCCACGGCCATTGTGCCCGGCGTGGATGGACGCAAGATGTCGAAATCCTACGGCAATACCATCCCCCTCTTCGGTGACGAAAAGGAAATCAAGAAGCCGGTGATGGGCATCAAGACCGATTCGACTCCGATTGATCAACCGAAGCAACTTGAAGGCACCGTCCTCGGCCAGTTGATGCAAGCCGTCCATCCAGAGGAATACAATAATTTCCTCGCCCAGGGCGCGACTCCGGGGGTCGGCTATGGCGATTTAAAGAAGAAATTGCTGACCGAAATTCAAACCCGATTTGCTCCTTTCCAGGAAAAATACCGGCACTACCAGGCGCACCCCTACGAAGTGGAGACCATTCTCCGCGAAGGAGCCATCCGCGCCCGCGCTTTGGCTTTGCCCGTGCTGGAAAAAGCGCGACAGGCCACGGGACTATCCAAATGAACATCGACGAAATTGTTGCCGCAGAGTTGGACCCGAAGAACCTGACGCACGTCAAGCTCCCGGTCTTTGAAGGCCCGCTCGATCTTCTCCTTTATCTGATCAAGAAGGATGAGCTCGATATCTATGACATCCCCATTGAGCGGATCACCAGCCAGTATCTCGATTACCTGCGCCTGATCAAGATGCTCGACCTGGAGGTGGCCGGGGAATATCTCGTCGTCGCGGCCACGCTCCTTTACATCAAAAGCCGCGTTCTGCTTCCGCATGACCAGCGCCCCCCCGAAGACGAGGCTGAAGAAGATGATCCCCGCTGGGAACTCATCCGCCAGCTCGTCGAATACAAGAAATACAAGGACGCCGCCTTTGAGCTGCAACAATGCCTCGTCCGCCAGGAAAGCACCTACCCGCGCGGTGGCAGCTTCAAGCCGGATCTTAACGCCGATGGCAGCCTGCCCTTTGACAAGGTCGGACTCTTTGACCTGCTCGCCGTGTTCCAGAAAGTCCTCGATCGCGCCAGCAAGGACGAAGACCTGCGCGATATTTTTGAGGATCGTTTTACCGTCAGCGACAAAATCCAGTTCATCCTCGGGCAAATGACCAGCCGCAGCCGGGTTGTCTTTGAGCAACTTTTTACCGATGGCGCGACGCGGACCGAGATTGTCGTCACCTTCCTGGCCGTGCTCGAATTGATCCGGCTCAAGCAGATTGGCGTCGCCCAGGAAAGCCCCTTTGCTGCGATTGAATTGGTCAAACTGGCCCCGGCGTTATCGGAGTACGTGACCGAGGAAGCTGAAGAATCCGGGGAAGGCACCGCAGAATTGCCGCCAAGTCCGGCTGAGGAGGCCTAATTCCTCCCAGTAGTTGGGATTGCCTTTAGGCACGAAATCCGCTCAATTTAGTGAATCGTGGTTTATAAATCCCTCCTTCTTTTTGGGGCTCCGGGTTCTGGCAAGGGCACTCAGGGCAAAATTATCGGTACGATACCCGGCTTCTATCATTGCGCGTGCGGCGATGTTTTCCGGGCCGTAGATGTTCGCTCAGATTTCGGTAAAGCGTTCCTCCATTACTCCAGCAAGGGGCAACTGGTCCCGGATGATGTCACGATTGGACTTTGGTCCGCGCAAATCGAGGGGATGGAACGGGCCGGACGCTTCAAACCGGAGATCGATTTTCTGGTTCTGGATGGCATCCCCCGCAATGTCAACCAAGCGAAAATACTGCAGGAGAAACTCGATGTCCGCCGCGTTTTCCACTTGGAATGCACCGACAAGGCCAAAGTCTATGATCGCCTCAAACGCCGCGCTTTAAAGGAAAACCGGCTGGATGACATTAATGAGGAAGTCATTGAGCGCCGACTGCGGGTTTACGAGGAGGAATCGAAGCCTGTTCTCGATTACTACGGCTCAAGCCTGATCACCCATGTGAATGCCGATCAATGGCCTTATCAGGTGCTCCGGGACATTCTTAACGATATTGAACACTACCGTGCTCCCGTCGATTAACGGGCGTACAGTGTCATTTTCGATTGCCTGTCAGCCCGGAACCTAGCATCGTCTCCCTACATGCGAGCCATTTTTCTCGGCACGGCAGACGGCCACACCAGTGCACGGCGTGAACATTCCGGCATATTGATACAAACAGAGGAAACCTCTTTCCTGCTCGATTGCGGCGCCGCAGCGGCCCGGTATCTCCTGCATAAAAAGGTCGATGTCGAAGTTCCCGAAATGCTGTGGATCAGTCATATGCACAGCGACCACAATGGACAGGTCTCCTCCCTGATCCAGTCCCTCTGGCTGCGGACGCGGCGGGCACCGCTCCATGTTTTCGGCCCGTCGGAAGTTCTTCTGGCCATCAAAGACTGGCTGGAGAAGTGCCTGCTTTTCCCGGAACTCATCGGCTTTCCGATCGAGTGGCACCCGGTTAAACCCGGAAAAGCTTACCTGCACGGGCCCTTTAAACTCACCCCTTTCGCCACGCAACACCTCACCAGCCTGGCAAGTCATTTCAAGCGGGCTTATCCCAATACCTGCTTCGATTGCTACGGATTACTCCTGGAGTATAAGGGGAAACGTTACGTCTACTCCGCCGACCTGGCCCATCCCGTTGAACTCCTTCCCGCCCTCAAAGGAGGTAAGGTCACGGCTCTCCTCTGCGAGCTGACCCATTTTCCGGAGCGGGAGCTCTTCAAGGAAGTGGCCAAGTATCCCGTTCAATCGGTCTGGGTCACCCATTATCCCGACCATCTGGTTAAGCGGGAAGAAGAGCTCCGGCAGATCGCCCGGGAAGAAAAATTCCGAGGCGAAGTGCATTTAATGCACGATAAGGTTGCTCAAGAGATATAAGTCGTTCTATATTGCAATTATTCTAATCGCATTCAACGATGGAGGAGTAAAATGTCAGATTCATTCTCAAGCCCTACACTACCCACTTTTAGCTGGATTGGTCACCTCAAGCAGGATGACCGCGAATTGCTTAGCTCATACGGAGAATTCTTTCCCGGCCATCCCGGTAACGTCATCATTGAGGAAGGCGTCCTGCAAACCGAAGTCTTTGTGGTCATCAGCGGAGAACTCGAAGTCCGTGCCAAGCAGGAAGACGGTTCCGACGTCCTCCTTGCCCGCATTGGTCCCGGCGAAACGCTGGGCGAAATCAGTCTGTTCGACAAAGGTCCCGCCGCCGCCACGGTAACCGCGGTGGAATTCAGCCAACTCTGGCGGATTGCCGATTCCGATTTGATGCAGTTCATGGAAGATAATCCCGGAGCAGGAAATGTCCTCCTCCGCACCCTCGCCTCCATCCTCGCCCAACGCCTCCGCCAGACGAACCCGAAGGCCTTTGGCCTGAGCACCTATGCCGTCGTCGACTCCCCTGAATTAGGGAAAGCGAACGCGGCACGGTAGGCTTGGGTAAGCAATTCTGCGGGCCATCCCGGTTACCCGACGGTTTTGTCGGAACCCTAAGTTTAAATTCCGGGAGGAATATCTCACATGGAGGCACGGAGAAAGGAAGGTAGTTTTATTCTCCGTGTTCTCCGTGCCTCCGTGGGAGAATGCTTTCTGCCGTTTGGCCGTTCTTTTCCTAGGGCAAGTAGGCCCCGTGGCGGCTGAAGACCAGCAATAAAATTAGCTCCACAAGAGACTTCCCAGTACAATTGGAAACAAGCGAATACCCTCCCACTTTAAAATTGAGGTTCTAACGGCGAATAAAGGTTGCCCAGATAGCTTCACCCGTTAATTTGGTACTTCGCGCCTTGGGCGTCGCCTCAACCTTCACTTCACTTTATCTTATGCCACAAACTGCTGACATCGCACTAATCGGACTGGCCGTCATGGGCCAGAACATCGTCCTCAACATGAACGACCACGGCTACGTGGTGGCCGTCTACAATCGCACCGTCAGCAAGGTGGACGATTTCCTCGCCAATGAGGCCAAGGGCACCAAGATTCTCGGCGCTCACAGCATCGAGGAACTCGTCGGTCTGTTGAAGCGTCCGCGCCGGATCATGCTGTTGGTCAAGGCGGGCGCGGCCGTTGATGAATTTATCGGACAGCTTCTTCCTTTCCTCGAACCGGGCGACATCATCATCGACGGCGGCAATTCCTTCTATGAGGACTCGGTCCGTCGCTACAAGGAGCTGAAGGAAAAGGGCATTCTCTTCGTCGGCTCCGGCGTTTCCGGTGGCGAAGAAGGCGCTCGTCATGGCCCCTCGCTCATGCCCGGCGGCGCTCCTGAAGCCTGGCCCCACATCAAGGCCATCTTCCAGTCGATCGCAGCCAAGGTCGAAAACGGCGTGCCTTGTTGCGACTGGGTCGGCGAAAGCGGCGCAGGCCACTTCGTCAAGATGGTCCACAACGGCATTGAGTATGGCGACATGCAGTTGATCTGCGAAGCCTACCAACTCCTCTCCGGGCTCGGCCTGAACAATGACGAACTCGCCAAGACTTTCACCGACTGGAACAAGGGCGAACTCGATTCCTACCTGATTGAGATCACCTCCAACATCCTCAAGTTCAAGGACACCGATGGCAGCCCGCTCGTCGACAAGATTCTCGATACCGCCGGACAAAAAGGAACGGGCAAATGGACCGTGCTTTCCGGCCTCGACAACGCCGCCCCGGTGACGCTGATTGCGGAAGCCGTGTTCGCCCGTATCATCTCCTCGCTCAAGGAAGAACGCGTGGCCGCCTCGGCGGTGCTAGTCGGCCCCGGCGACGTCAAGTTCACCGGTAACCGTGAGGAAGCCATCGAAGATATCCGCCAGGCCCTCTACGCCTCCAAGATCATCTCCTACGCGCAGGGCTACATGCTGCTCCGTAACGTCTCAATCAACAATAAGTGGAAGCTCAACCTGGGCGGCATCGCGTTGATGTGGCGCGGTGGTTGCATTATCCGCAGCCGGTTCCTGGGCGATATCAAGGCCGCTTACGACCGCAACCCGAACCTGACCAACCTCCTGCTCGACAGCTTCTTCACCCAGGCGGTGAACAAGGCCCAGGGCGGATGGCGTCGTACGGTGGCGCTGGGAGCCACGCTCGGTATTCCCACCCCGACGTTCTCCAACGCGCTCTCCTTCTACGACTCGTATCGTTCCGCCCGTCTGCCTGCCAACCTGCTTCAGGCCCAGCGCGACTACTTCGGAGCCCACACCTATGAGCGGACCGACAAGCCACGGGGCGAGTTCTCCCACACGAATTGGACCGGTCAGGGCGGCACCACGGCTTCCACGACCTACAACGCCTGATCCCCTCCACCCGGAACATCACCATGTCCATCGCCATCATCGATCCAGCCTGTCCTGCGTTGATCTCGGAACATCCCGCCCAAGTGCCACCCACGGCAGCGGTTATCTTCGGGGCCACGGGTGACTTGACCCATCGCAAAATCGTTCCCGCGTTTTATCACCTGGCCAAGAACGGTCTTCTGCCGGATGACTTCGCGATCATCGGTTTTGCGCGACGTCCGAAGAGTGACGATGAGTTTCGCAAGGACTTGGGGGATGCCCTCCGTCAGTTTTCCCACACCAAGCCGGTCGATGAGGAAGTCTGGAAAAAACTCTCTTCCCACATCTATTACTTCCAGGGAGAACTTGATGATCCCGAGGCCTACAAACGCCTGGCGGAAAAGCTCAAGACCCTGCCGGAAAGCGCCAAGATTGGTGAGAACTATCTCTTCTATCTGGCCACCTCGCCGGAATATTTCGGTCAAGCTGCGCAGAATCTGGCTGCGGCAGGACTCGCGAGCAAAGCCGATGGCACCCGCCGCCGTCTGATCGTGGAAAAGCCGTTCGGATCGGATCTCAAGAGCGCCCAGGAGCTGAATCGCACGCTGCAGGCGGCCTTCGCCGAAAAGGATATCTTCCGCATCGACCACTATCTCGGCAAGGAGACGGTCCAGAACCTGATCTATTTCCGGTTCGCCAACTCCATTTACGAGCCGCTCTGGAACCATCTCTACATTGATCACGTCCAGATCACGGTGGCGGAACAGGTCGGCGTCGAATCCCGCGGCGGCTATTACGAGCACGCCGGTGCCGCGCGCGACATGCTGCAGAACCATCTTTTTCAGCTATTCACCCTGACGGCGATGGAAGCTCCCGCCTCGTTGGATGCGGAGTCGATTCGCGACGAGAAGGTCAAGGTTCTCCGTTCCATCCCGACCCCCTCCCTCAGCTTCCTCCAGAAGAACGTGGTTCGCGCCCAGTACGGCGGTGGCTACATCAACAACAAGCCGATTCCCTCCTATCGGCAGGAAGAGAAGGTCGCGCACGATTCCCTCACGGAGACCTTCGTCGCCGCCCGTTTTGAAATCGACAACTGGCGCTGGCACGGGGTTCCCTTTTATCTCCGCACGGGGAAGGCGTTGGCCACACAGTTCACCGAAATCAACATCGTCTTCAAGCGGCCGCCCAGCGTTCTTTTCGCCGCATCGAGCGAGGATCGCCTGCGCCGCAACACCCTCCGCATCCGCATCCAGCCCAACGAGGGCATCAGCATCAAGTTTAACGCCAAGGTTCCCGGCAAGGCCGAGTCCGAAGCGGTCGACATGGCCTTCCTTTACCGGAGCGGCTTCGATCATTACCTGCCTGAGGCCTACGAACGCCTAATCGTTGATGCGCTTATCGGCGAGTCAACCCTCTTCACCCGTTCCGATGAAGTGGAACAGGCTTGGCGTCTGGTCGATTCCATCAAGTCCGCCTGGGCCCAACAAGGAGCGCGTGATTTACCGCTCTATGCCTGCGGTTCCATGGGTCCCGTCGAATCGGATCAGCTCCTGGAGAAGGATGGTCGCTTCTGGATTCGCCCCAAGGAAATGGCGTCTTAATTCGCATCGTCTGCTGGAGCCACTCATGAGGTCTGTCCACATTCCCCTCGCCATCGCAATGCTGGCGCTAGGCGGTGGACTGCCGTTGTCCATGGTCGCTCAAGCCCAAACTGCGCCAGCGATCCAGGACAAGGATCTGACGCCCTACCAACAGGCCCTCCTCAATTATCAGCTCGGCAAGTATGACGAGGCCCGCACCGCCATCGACGCGGCGGACAAGGCCAAACCCGGCGATCCCAACACGGAGTTACTCAAGGCCCGCATCTTGACCGAACAGGGCGACTATGCCGAGGGAGCCAAAATCCTTCAGGGGCTGCTCGCTTCCAAGGGTACGGTCGAAGTTCAACTTGCCTTGGGCGATCTCTTGCTCCGCAAGCACGATTTCAACGGCGCGGCCAAGTCCTACAACCTGGCTTTACAGGCCAAACCGAACGATCCCGACATCAGCCTGAAACTCATTTACGCGAAGGTCGGTAATTCCGATCTGACCAGCGCTGAAAAGGATGCCAGCAAACTCAAGCCGATGGATCCTGATCATCCCTCCTACTACTTTGCCAAGGCCGCCCTGGCCCAGGCCACGGGCAAGACCAGTGATGCCGAGGATGATATTCAAACGGTGCGCACCATTTACGGCATCACGGTTGCGAATCATTACCTGAAGACCTACCTCGAAGTCTTTGCCTCTGCCGGTAAGGATCCCTCGACTGTTCTCACGCCCCCCATCTCGACCAACGGGGCGCCGGTCAGTGCCAAGCCTTAGTTAAGGCCGCATCCGGACAATTCAGAGTTGGTCAGGCTCGAAAATGTCTTAGCGGCGAAATTCGCGGCCTCGCGGCCCATGAAAGCAATCCCGTTTCTGCAAGAGAATTTCATTGTTACTCAATGCTTTATCTAATTCTCCGCTTAATCGCCGCATCCTTGGGAAATAATGGGTGTTGAATATGCGATAGGACACCCATGAGCAACATCAGCACCACGACTGTGATCCTTGCCATCCCCGGCGGTCAGGAAACCCGGGAGATTTCCATCGAGGCGGCTCATGCAGCGATTGCGCGAGGCGAAATTGAACCGCACCACTGGGCATGGAGTCCACATCACAATGACTGGAAGCAGGTCTCCGAACTCCCCGAACTTCAACTCCCGACCGTTTCGGCTAAACCCGCTCCCGCTGAGTTGCCACAACCCCGGCAAACGACAGTTCACGTGTCGCCTGCCGTAGCCAAGAAAAAAACTGCCGCAAATCATGTCGTCAAAGAAGAGGAAGGTTTCAGCTATTTCAAGTTCTTCGTCGTTGCACTTCTGGTCGCGATCCTGGCGATAGTCGGGGCCAATTACGCCCTTGTGGATCAACCGCTGCGGTTGAATCTCACCCAAACCACCTTTCCCGCCGTCCCAGTGCATGGACATCTTGGCGCATTCCTTCAACCCGACGCACTCGTCATTCATCTCCTGCCGGATAAAACGGTGAATGCAGACAACCTGGCCGATTTTCTCGTTGCCCTGGCCGGAAGCACGCCGCATCCCGTCCTAGGCCAAACGTCGTTTACCACGGTGGGACTAACCCGTTCCTGGACAAGTCAGTATTTGATTTCGGGGACTGACTGGCTAGCCCTCGGGCAACTCGTCAAATCCAGTGAGGACGAGAAAAGAAAATTCATCCTCACCCACTTCTCCAATCTCACCGGAGAGCCGCTGCTCGTGGAAAAGAAGAATGAAGACCCCGATGCCGCCGCCCAAGTCCGGGCCAAGGCCTGGCAGAGCCTCGCCTCTTCCCTGACGACTCCGTAAAGTCTTGGCGCTATTCCAGCACAATCTCTTTCGCCTCTCTTCCGCAGAGGGTCATGACGACAATCGAGACCGCAGCGACTCCCGCCACACTCGCCAGGGCCAATCCGTAATTTCCTCCATGACTTCGCGCGATCTGTCCCTGAACCACCGCGCACGAAGAGGCGAGCAGGTTTCCGAGTTGATAAGCGAAGCCGGGGAAAGTTCCCCGAATCTCGGCGGGTGAAAGTTCGTTCAGGTGTGCGGGGATCACACCCCATGCACCCTGCACCGGTATCTGGAGGAGAAATGCCCCCACACCCAGCCAGAGAGGCGTCGCGGCAAAGGCCCAGAACGGGATGACCGGCAGCACCATGAGGGCCGCGATGACGATGGCGCGACGTCGCCCGATCCGTTGCGAATAGAAGCCAAAGGTAATTCCTCCGATAATGGCCCC
>CAIPBM010000022.1 GCA_903863295.1 uncultured Verrucomicrobiota bacterium
AGAGTGTCTTTAGCGTTTCAACGATTTGGGTGCCGTCCACATTGGAGACGAAATGGGCTCTCGGACCATCCGCGTAGTGCTTGAGGGCCTCGGTAACCATGACGGGGCCCAGGTCGGAGCCACCGATGCCGATGTTGACGAAATCAGTGATCGTCTTCCCGGTATAGCCCTTCCATTGGCCAGAGCGAATTGCTCGGGAGAATTTATCCATGTGGTCGAGCACGGCGTTGACTTCGGGCATGACGTCCTTGCCATCAACCAGGATAGGCCGGTTGGTGCGATTGCGAAGGGCGATATGAAGCACGGCCCGATTCTCGGTGAGATTGATTTTCTCTCCGTTGAACATCCTCTTGGCCCAACCTGGTACATCACACTCCACGGCTAGCGCTTGGAGCAGCTTCATGGTTTCACTAGTGATCCGGTTCTTGGAGAAATCGAGCAATAGGCCATCGAAATCGATCGAGAAGTTTTTAAAACGCTCTGGATCTTTCGCGAAGAGGTCACGCATCTGGACATCTTTATTGTTGTCGTAATGTTTCTGGAGGTTCTGCCAGGCAGGTGAAGAGGTAAGGGTGCTCATGATTGTAGTTTCAGGGATTCGGGGTTGGGATTTATTCAAATCGATTTGAGGTGGCGGGCAATGGTCTTCACATCCGCTCTTAAATGTCGCTTCCTCGTTTCGAGTAGTCTCAAGCTATGTCTGATAAGTATCGGCGTGGCTCTTTCTGGAGGATTGTTCTGAAAATGATCCTGCACGACGACGCTGTCGTGATAGTCGCCGAGTTTTGCCTGGATCTCATCGACCCTTGCGATGATCCGAGAGATGCGTGTGTCTGGCGCGACCTGAGTCAGTTGTAAGAGGTAGAGAAGTCTTTTGGCTTTTTTGCGCCACTCGTGAAATTGTGCCGGGCTATCGCCTTTCACCGCCCTTTCGCCTGATTTTTTAGTCGCGTAAAAAGCTTGGGAGACGGGCTTGGCGGCTTTAGGCCAATGGGAACGGGTTCTGAGGTGCGGCAGCAATGTTTTTATAACCTTGAGAAGGATGGCGGCAGCTTGGAGCAGGGCTTGGACGGTCTTGGCATAGGTGGCTTGCGTATCGGTCGACTGATTGGAAAGCCGGATAAGCGTTTTGCGATACGCAAGGTTGGAAGTTTTGCGGGACAGCATCTGCAAAATCGAGCCTGTGACCACGAGATCGCGATGAGTGCCCAAAAGATGAGAGGCTTTCTGCAGGGACGCTTTCGCTCGATTCATTTTCGCTGGCGAAATCGTTGGCGCGGCAAACCAAAGAAGAGCTCGAAGGCGTTTGATCAAAACTCGTGTGTTGTGAACCGAGTCCGACAACTGTCCTTGGGAATGTTGCGAGACAACGCCCGCAAGAGCCGCGATTTGTCCCAGGATGCGAATTATTCCGTTTCCAACGGTTTCATTCGGACCAAAGGCGAAGGACGGTCGATTAACGAGTGAGGGTGCCATCTCACGGCCTCACTTGTTTTGCGGGCGAAGGGTTTTTATCACCGGGGTAGGTCTTCGTGCTGG
>CAIPBM010000023.1 GCA_903863295.1 uncultured Verrucomicrobiota bacterium
CGCGATGCCACCGATCAGCGACCCGGCCAATTGATGCCGGGTGAAGATCAGGTTGAAGGCCGAGACGGCAAGAGGCTCCGTCGGAGCACCAACCAACGTGAGAGTGCCGTCCGTTTTCAGCAGCGGCAGCAGCGAATCGATGTCATGTTTCGCTGAGACCGTGTCGAGAATAAAGTCGAAGCTGCCGACATGCTTCTTCAATTCTTCCGGGTTCTTCGAGATGACCACTTCCTTGGCCCCGAGACGGAGCGCATCCTGGGTCTTGCCCGGCGACGTGGTAAATAAAACGACGTCCGCCCCGAGCGCGTGAGCAATCTTCACCCCCATATGCCCCAGACCACCCAATCCGACGATGCCGACTTTCTGTCCCTTGCCCACTTTCCAGTGGCGCAACGGTGAGTAGGTCGTGATGCCTGCGCAAAGCAACGGTGCCGTCGCCGCGAGATCAACCTTATCGGAAATCCGCAGGACAAAGGCTTCGTCGACCACGATGCTGTCGGAGTAACCACCACAGGTCAGACCGCCGCTCTTCTTGTCGGGGGCATTGTAGGTGAAAATGGTGCCGTTCTGGCAGAACTGCTCAAGATTGGCCTGACAGCTTGGACAGGTGCGACAGGAATCGACCATGCAACCGACTCCGGCAAAATCACCCACCTGGAATTTGATGACCTCGGCGCCCACCTTGGTGACGCGGCCTACAATCTCATGCCCTGGCACGCACGGATAGGTCGTGCCACCCCATTCGTTACGGGCCGTATGCAAATCCGAATGACAGACGCCACAGAAAAGAATCTCAATCTGGACATCAAGTGGTCCCGGATCGCGGCGCTCAAAAGAAAAAGGAGCGAGAGGAGAAGTTGCAGAAGAAGCGGCGAAGGCTTTGGCTTTAGTCATGGAGTCTAAAGATTAGCCAGGAAACGTCGTTGTCAACCAACGCGCCTGGAACTTACCGAAAATCTACTCTTCGAACTCCGTTATCCTGAGCTTGTCGAAGGACAACTTCTCGCCATCTCCTTTTATAAGATACTTGTCTATAGAAAGTTATGTAATAAATGCAAACGTTAAAGTGCAGTTTTTTCGCAGAAAATGTAACGAATTGCTATGTGCTCCAGAGGGAAGTTGCTAGGCAAACCGGCCTTCAAAAAACGAAAGTGGGAGCGTGGGAATCGATCTCGAAAGTCAGCCGTACCTCGACATCTAACGCAGGCCGTCGATCACGTTACGCAGGCTTCTGAGTGATGTCGGTAGATACAGTCAAATCTTCCAATCGCTTCAGTTCGTCTGCGAAGAGCGTGAGTCTTTCTCGAACGAGGTGGAGAGCATCCGATCCCAAGAGGAGGTGCGTAGGGGGATTCTCCAGTTCAGTTAGTCGCAGGAGTACTTGAGCCAGTTTGGCGGGATCACCGTTTTGCTTCCCACTCTTCTCAATACGGGCCTGTCGAATCGGATTAAAGAGCTCGTCGTAGTCTGCGATGGCACGGTCGGAACGGACCATGGACCTTCCGGCCCAATCGGTCCGGAAAGAGCCTGGAGCGACGGCAGTTACTTTAATTCCAAAGGGTGCGACTTCCTTGGCGAGAGCATCGGAAATTCCCTCCATCGCGAATTTACTCCCGCAATAATACGAAATCCCGGGCATCGTGATGAAGCCGCCCATGGACGTAATATTGATGATGTGTCCAGATCGACGCAGTCGCATTGCGGGAAGCACCGCCTTAATCATCGCCACCGCACCGAATACGTTCACTTCAAATTGCCGTTGCAACTCTCTTAGTGGTGACTCTTCAAGAATCCCCTCATGACCGTAACCAGCATTGTTAATCAAAACGTCGATCGGCCCGCATGCTTTGGAAATGTCTTTGACCATCGGCTCAACCGCTTCGAAATCGGAAACGTCGAGGATAAATGATTTGGAGCGTCCCGGAACTAGCGACTCGAATTCTTTGCGGCTTCCTTCCTGTCGGACTGTTCCGATTACCTGATGTCCTGCGTTGAGAGCTGCGGTTGCAACTGCCTTACCAAAGCCGGAGTTGGCGCCTGTGATTAAGATCGTTTTTATGGTCATGTAGTGTCCCTTTCAGAATAAAAATACTGCTTGTAGCACTATTGTTCCAATATATGTTGATACAGAAAGGCATATCTAAAACATATAATGGAATTACGCCATCTGCGGTACTTTGTGGCTGTAGCCGAAGAATCGAACTTTACCCGTGCGTCGGCCCGTCTCAGGATCGCGCAACCTCCTTTAAGCCAACAGATTCAGGCCTTGGAAGGAGAGTTGGGAGTGCGCCTTTTCAACCGGAGTTCAAGGGGCGTTGTAATGACAGCGGCTGGTCGTGCGTTTTTTGATGAAGCTAAAGCAACGCTTCAGTGTGCCCAGCAAGCGCAGGTTGCTGCACGTCTGGGTGCCTCAGGCGAAACAGGGACTCTCAAATTGGGGTATACTGGTACCGCAAGCTTTCACGCAGGCTTCAGGACTTCCCTTTTGAAGTTTCGGGTGAGGTATCCCGGGGTGGCACTAGTTTTGAAAGAAGGGGTGACCACTGAACTCGTCAAAGATGTGGAGACTAGGGCGGTCGATCTGGCGTTTATCCGCCCCGGAGCGATTAATTTTGCCGATGTCGACAGCATGCAACTTGCGGTCGAAGAAATGGTAGGAGTTCTTCCGTCCGATCATCCACTGGCGCTGCATTCCCGGATTCCGCTGCGAGCGTTAGCAAAGGAATCGTTCTTATTGTTTCCTCGAGCGGCCGGTCCTGGTTGGTTTGACGACGTGACCGGCGCTTGTAAGAAGGCAGGCTTCGATCCGAAGATCAGCCATGAAGTTCCACAGCTATATTCAGTCGGAATTCTTGTCGCAGCCGGGATGGGAGTGTCGCTCGTACCACGCTCTATCGCTGAGCAGGTAAACGTTCCAGGTGTTCATTATGTAAAGATTACCAAACCTACGCCGAGAGCACGGTTAGCATTGGTTACGAGACCTAACGATGATTCACCGCTAGTAAAAAATTTCTTATCCATGGTCGGTTAGATGGTGTTTGATCCATACTAAGACCGCTTGGAAGATTAGCTGGGTTTTATTTCAAACCATGTCTTCGCCGCTTCCGGCGCAACCAATTCCCGGTAAAGGGCAAAGATCACTTCCGGCGAATTTCCCGCTTCCAAGGCCACACGCGCCGTGTCGTGCAAGATGGCGAGGCGATACGAGATGTACGAATGGCGCAGGCCATTGCTTTCCCGAGCTTTTGCCACCGCCTGGGCGTGTTCCTCAACCGCTATATGCAGCGCATAAGTTGGCGCGAGAACCTTCTTTGCCGCAACCAGGCTTTCGATTTCTGGCGTGGCTATGGCTTCGAACGCCGTTTCATCGCTAGCCAGACCGCCAAGGATTTGATTGGCTACGCGCTAGACGTCACCTTTGTCCGAGAAGTTCTTGAGGACACGCCATCCGCCCGCATAGTTAGTCAGTTGAAAATACGGCACGCCTCTGCTGCTTGACTGATAGAGCTTGATCGCTTGCTTTCCGTTTGTGATCGTTGTTGTCGCCATACAATGTTAGGCGAGATCGAAATCAATCGACTGCTACTGATTTTGCTATGTACAGAGCCGTTGCCCGCGTAAGCAACGGTAGTTATAAGCCTTGTATATTGCTTGTCGAAGGATGACAGGTATCTTCGTAGATTCTTCAAAGGAACTCGCGCAGATCACATTATTTTCCTAAGATGATTGCCCGCATGACTCATTCCCGATCCCAGGAACTTTTCGCCGAGGCTCTCCGCTACCTGCCCGGCGGCGTCAATTCTCCCGTCCGCGCCTTTCGCGCCGTCGGCGGCACACCCTTTTTTGCCCAACGAGCCTATGGCTCCCACATCGAGGACATCGACGGGAACAGCTATGTCGATTATGTCTGCACCTGGGGCCCCTCCATTCTCGGCCATGCGCATCCGGAGGTGATTGCCGCGGTCAAATCGGCGGCAGATCGCGGGACGAGTTTCGGCATTCCCAATCCGCTGGAAGTCGATCTGGGCCGCAAGATTTGCGAGTGGGTTCCCTCCGTTGAAAAAGTACGCATGACGAATAGCGGCACGGAAGCGACGATGAGTGCCATTCGACTTGCCCGCGGTTTTACCAAGCGCGATAAAATCATCAAATTCGATGGCTGTTACCATGGCCATGTCGATTCACTATTGGTCAAGGCGGGCTCGGGTGCGCTCACGCTTGGGCAACCGGATAGCGCGGGTATTCCCGCAGCGCTGGCCGCGCTAACCTTAGCTCTCCCTTTTAACAACATCGAAGCGCTGCGCCATGCCTTTGCCCAGAACCGGGGCGAAATTGCTGCGGTCATCGTTGAACCGATCCCCGCCAATGCCGGCCTGATCCTTCCCCTGCCCGGTTACCTCGAAGCCATGCGCGAGCTCTGCACCGCCAACGGAACGCTCCTGATTTTCGACGAAGTCATGACCGGCTTCCGCCTTGGTCGCGGCGGCGCGCAGGAGCTTCTCGGCGTCCGGCCTGATCTCTCCTGCTTCGGCAAGGTCATTGGCGGCGGACTACCGGTCGGTGCCCTCGGCGGCCGGGCCGAGATCATGGATTATCTCGCGCCGCTCGGGCCGGTTTATCAGGCGGGGACACTCTCCGGCAACCCTCTCGCCATGGCGGCGGGCCTGGCTCAGCTCAAAGTCCTGGAAGAACAAAACGTTTTCGAGAAACTCGAACAACTCGGCGCGCAGCTTGAAGTAGAGACCCGAGCGGCGCTCAAGACGGCAGGACTCGATTATGTCTTCTACCGGGTCGGCTCCATGTTCTGCCTTTTCTTCACCAGCCAGACCGTGCGGAATCTCGACGATGCCAAGACCTCGGACCTGAAACGTTTCACCCGGGTCTTCCACGGTTTGCTTGAACGGGGGATCTACATTGCCCCGTCACAATTCGAGACCGGATTTATCAGCGCAGCCCATACCCAGAAAGATCTCGCGCAAACGTCAGAAGCGCTCACGGAAGCGTTGCGCGCCTGAGCGATATCCGTTTAGCCCAAGACAAAAGTTGGCTTGGCACCGATTAGGTCCATCACATCGGAACTGAGGCTTCTGAGATAAGCAGGATTGTTCTCGATCCGGCAACGGGTCAACGTCCCTTCATAATAGGCCATGAGAAAGCGCGCCTTGAGAACAGGATCATTTCCCTCCACCTCGCCCGTAGCCTGGGCTTCGGCAATAGCTCCTTCAATATAGTGGTTCACGTCTTCAAGAAATTGGCAGATCCGATCCCGGATTCGCTCGTCCTGGGTGCAAATTTCCGCGCCAACTGTATACATGGGGCAACCGAGTATTTGCCCATTGGTTTCAAAACCCTTTATCTGGCTTTCCGCCACGCGGTTGAGATAGCTGCGAATCCGCTCCAGCGGCGGCACTTCGGGACGAAACATTTCGCGGATCAAGGCGGCACGCTGTTGGCACCATGCATCAATGGTGACAAACGTCAGGTCCGACTTGGATTCAAAAAAGTAGTAAAAACTCCCTTTTTTAACGCCCGCTCGCTCACAAATAGCATCAATGGTAACGGCCCCATAACTATATTCCCAGATGAGGGCATATGCCGCATCCATCAGCCGCTGCCGCGCGTCGCTGGTTCTTCCCATAGAACAAATATAGTTAAAACCCTAAACAAAACAAGCCGTAATGTTTTATCCATTCCATCCCGTCGTTTCATCCCTGACCCTCGGCTTGCCTGCCCGTTGGGGACGGGTAGGCTCGCTGCGTGTCCCTGCATGAATCCACTACCTTTGCGGAGGCATTACGCTTTTGGACGCGACTCGGCTGGATCAGCTTTGGAGGTCCAACCGGACAGATCGCGATCATGCATCGTGAGCTGGTGGAGCGCAAAAAGTGGGTCGAGGAAAAGCATTTTCTCCATGCGCTCAATTATTGCCTGATGTTGCCGGGTCCCGAAGCCCAACAACTGGCCACCTACCTTGGTTGGGCGATGCACGGCGTTCGCGGCGGTGTATGTGCGGGACTGCTTTTCATTCTGCCCTCGGTTTTCATCCTGTGGCTGCTGAGCCTGATTTATGTCTGGTATGGAACCATCCCCTGGGTTGCGGCGGCATTTTATGGCTTGGTCCCCGCCATCATCGCCATCGTCTTCAACGCCACCCTCAAGTTAGGAACCAAGACCCTGCGTAATCCGTTCGATTGGATGATCGCCCTAAGTGCTGCGGGATTGATCATGCTTTTTTCCAGCATCTACCCGCTCGTGATTCTCGGCGCAGGTGTTCTGGGCTGGTTGATCCGCGGAAGGAAACAGGTACAACCGGCTCAACTCCCGGAACCTCGCCGTCCTATCCTTATCCTGCCTCTCCTTCGACTCGCGGTCATCTGCGTGGGGCTTTGGTTTGCACCGCTGGTTGCGCTTGGAACCTGGCTGGGATGGTCAAGCACGATCGCCCAAGAGGGGATTTTCTTTAGCAAGGCCGCACTGGTGACTTTTGGCGGGGCTTATGCCGTGCTGCCCTACGTGGCCCAGCACGCGGTGGAGCACTATCACTGGCTCAATGCCGACCAGATGATGCACGGCTTTGGGTTGGCGGAGACGACGCCCGGGCCCCTGATTATGGTCCTGCAATTTGTCGGCTTCATGGGAGCGTGGCATCAGCCGGGTATGCTCTCCCCGTTGCTCGCCGCGACACTGGGCTCGCTGATCACAACGTGGGTGACATTTGCTCCCAGCTTTCTCTTTATTCTCGTCGGGGCACCTTTTGTGGATCGGCTCATTCAGATCGCCGCGTTGCAGGCAGCGCTCAACGCGATCTCGGCTGCGGTGGTGGGTGTCATGGCCAGCTTCGCACTTTGGTTCGCGTTTCACGCCCTCTTCCCTTCAGGCCTAACCACACTCCATCCTGATGGATTCGTGCTGGGGGTGGGCCTTGGAGCCTTTATCGCCCTGAGACGATGGCAGGTCGATGTGATGCTACTGATCGGGATTTGTGCGGCCTTGGGCGTGATCTATCGCCTGGTTTTATAGCGGATCGGTGTGTCCAAATTCGTCAGCCCACGACAAAATTGATCAGCTTGTCCGGGACAAAAATCACCTTCTTGATCGACTTGCCTGCCGTCCATTCCGCAAAAGCGGGGAGCGCTTTCGCCAAAGGTTCGACGGTTTCCTTCGTCGAACCGGGTGCGACCGACACATGTCCCCTCACCTTGCCGTTGACCTGAAAGACAATCTCCACCTCAGACTTGACGAGATACCTCGCCTCGGCGACCGGCCATGGCTCATAGGCCAGCGTTTTCGGATGGCCTAATTGATGCCAAAGTTCCTCCGCCATGTGAGGAGCAAAGGGAGCCAGCAACAAGATCAAGGTCTCAATGGCCGCACGGGGGCGCACGGTTTCCTTGGTCAGGTCATTGACCAAGATCATCAGTGCTGAAATGGCGGTGTTAAATTGCAGTTTCTCAATGTCGTGCGTCACTTTTTGGATCGCCGCATGCACGCTCCGCTGCAGATCGTCAGATGGCGCCGCATCGGTCACTTTTGCGGGAGCAAAATGCCAGTGCCCCTCCTGGTCTTCTTCCATGATCAAGCGCCAGACGCGTCCCAGGAAGCGGTAGACGCCCTCCGTGCCGCTGGTTGACCAGGGTTTCATCTGTTCGAGCGGCCCCATGAACATCTCGAAGAGGCGCAGTGAATCGGCGCCAAACTCCGCGATCACGTCGTCGGGATTGACCACATTTCCCCACGCCTTCGACATCTTGCGATTATCTTCACCAAGAATGATGCCCTGGTTGACCAGCTTGTGGAACGGCTCCGGTGTGGAAACGATTCCGAGATCGAAAAGCACTTTGTGCCAGAAACGCGCGTAAAGCAGATGCAGCACCGCGTGCTCCGCGCCGCCGATGTAGAGATCGACTCCCTTCTCGCCCATCCAATATTTCTCAATGGCCGGATCGATCAGTTGGTGCGAATTCTGCGGATCGCAATAGCGAAGGTAATACCATGAGGAACCGGCCCACTGCGGCATGGTGTTGGTCTCGCGCGTGCGACCTTCGGAAACCGCGAGCCATTCCTTTGCCTTGGCCAGCGGGGCCAGACCTTCCGGACTTGGCTTATAGTCGTCGAGCTCCGGCAGGGTGAGCGGGAGATCGCTTTCGGAAAGCACTTCATGCTGGTCACCATTCCAGATGACGGGAAACGGCTCGCCCCAATACCGTTGGCGGGAGAAGAGCCAGTCGCGCAATTTGTACTGGATGCGACGCGCACCCAGGCCCGTTTCCTCTAGCCAGCTAATCATCCGGGCCTTCGCCTCGTCGGTGGGGAGACCATTCAGCAAATCAGAATTAACCGCAATACCCGGCCCGGTGAAAGCAGCCGCGGAAGCCGTCTCCGATCCCTCCACATACTCGGGATGGCCAATCAGGGGGCGCACCACTTCGATGATGGGCAAGAGATAGATCGAGGCAAATTCGTGATCGCGCTCATCATGTGCAGGCACCGCCATGATCGCGCCGGTGCCGTAGCCCATGAGGACGTAATCGGCGATCCAGATGGGAATCTTCGCCTCGTTCACCGGATTGATCGCGTAGGCTCCGGTAAAGACGCCCGATTTCTCCTTGGCCAAATCCGTCCGCTCCAGATCGCTTTTGTTCGCAACCTCTGCCTTGTATTTTTGCACCGCAGCCTGTTGTTCCGGTGTGGTCAATTTTCCGACGAGCGGATGTTCCGGGGAGAGCACCATGTAGGTCGCACCGAAAAGCGTATCAGGACGAGTCGTGAAAACGGTGATCACGTCATCCGACGAATCGACCATGAACTTCACTTCCGCGCCTTCGCTCCGTCCGATCCAATTCCGCTGCATCTCCTTCAGCGATTCGGGCCAGTCGAGTTGGTCGAGATCGTTCAGCAACCGTTCCGCGTAAGCGGTAATCTTGAGCATCCATTGACGCAGCGGACGACGTTCCACGGGATGATTACCGCGCTCGGACCGGGGCCCCTCCGGCGTCGGTAATACTTCTTCATTAGCCAGCACCGTGCCGAGCGCAGGACAGTACCAGACGGGCGCGTGCGAGACATAAGCCAGGCCTTTTTTGTAGAGCTGGATGAATATCCATTGCGTCCATTTGTAATAAGCGGGATCGGTCGTGTTGATTTCGCGCGACCAATCGTAGGAAAAACCGAGCGCCTGAATCTGGCGGCGGAAATTGGCGATATTTGTTTCCGTGGTGATGCGCGGATGAGTCCCCGTCTGCACGGCATATTGTTCCGCCGGCAATCCGAAGGCATCCCAGCCCATGGGATGCAGGACGTTGAATCCCTTCATCCGCTTGTAGCGGCAGACGATGTCCGTGGCCGTGTAGCCTTCCGGATGTCCGACATGCAGCCCCGCGCCGGAGGGATAGGGAAACATATCGAGCGCATAATACTTCGGCTTCTCACTGCCCGGCTCTCCCGGATTGGCGGCGCGGAAGGTGCTGTTCTCCAGCCAATGGCGTTGCCAGACCGGTTCAAACGAGGCGAAAGGGAATTGCTTGCGTACTTGCATAGGGGGAGGGAGACGTTAGTCCGAAGGCTGGAGAAGTAAAAGAAGAGAAAATGGAGTAGTCGCCTCGTTCAGGATGACGGATGTAATGGAATCGCTTACGCGCCCCGTCGCACGGAGTGCGACGGCTGCCTCGGAGGATGTCCGCGATTGTTTACTGCCGACTGCTGGTCTAACGGCTACCACGCCCTCGATCATTTCTTTGTGTCCTTTGCGTTCTTTCGCGGCTAAAAACAGCGGTCATCATGTCGCAAAAAACGCTCTGCATCGCCACCCGGAATCAACACAAGACCCAGGAAATCGCCTCCGTGCTCGCGGCGTACTGGGTGGTGAAGTGTTCCGCCGATTACCCGGAAATGGAGCAACTCGAAGATATCGAGGAGACTGGCGACAGCTTTCAGGCCAACGCGACGATCAAGGCCATCGCCACTTCCCAGATCGTCCCCGATTATGTGCTGGCCGATGACTCCGGATTGGAATGCGACGCGCTCGATGGAGCGCCCGGCGTCTTTTCTGCCCGTTACGGCGGCATCCCCTCCTCCGCCGAAAAGAACAACGCCAAGCTTCTCCAAGAACTGGCGCGGGTCGGCGCGATGACGCCCGAACAACGCGGCGCGCGATTTCGTTGCGTGCTGGTGCTGGCCAAGGGCGGCGAAGTCCTGGCGACCTTTGATGGGGCTTGCGAGGGGAAAATCATCCTGGAACCGCGAGGCCTGCACGGCTTTGGCTACGATCCGCTCTTCGTTCCCCGCACCTACACCCGGACCTTCGCCCAGCTTACCGAAAAAACGAAGACCAGCCTCAGCCATCGAGGCTTGGCGCTCAAGAAATTCATCGAGTGGTGTCAGGCTAATCCCTTGGAATAAAGAGCCGTTTCCCATTCTACCATCGCATCTTCACTCATGCCTCCCGCCTTCATCAGCGAAAATATTTTCCCGGTCAAAGGCAGCTTTGACGTGGCGGGAATGGCTCGCGGCGAGCCGGGACTACCCCAGCGATTCCATTGGCGCGACAAGGAGTTCATCGTCGCAGAGGTACTCAACCAGTCGAAAGACCACGGCGATTGCAAACATGGGAGTGGGGAACGGTACGTGCGGCGGCACACCTACCGGGTGCGAACCACGGACGGAACGATTTTCCATCTCTATTTCCAGCGCAGTTTTGGCCGGGCAACAGCCACCACCCGCTGGCGGGTGCGCAGCGTTGAAGAAGCGGTCAGTTCTTCTTGATCCCAACCTTGCCGGTGATCTTTTTGATTTCACCCACGGCGCGTGAGGCACGCAAAAATTCGTTGCTCTTGCGCGAGATCGTTTCCTGAACTTCCAGTTCGTTGCGCTGAACCGGATCGGCCAGGTTGACCATGCGGAGCAAGCCCAGCAATCGCAGATGAGTCAAATGCATATGCACCGTCTCCAGCTCCATGTTCAGTTCGCTCGCCAGATCGAGCAACGACATCCCGCTCGTCAGATGGGGCCGGGCCAGGTGAAAGAATTGATTCAACTCCGGTTCAACCCAGATTTCGGGTTGTGGAACCGCCAGGAGATAATGATGTTCGGGCGAGGTATAGGCCTTTTGCTGCGCGATCAGTTCGTCGACATAGCAAACCAGCGACATGACCAACTGGTTAACCTGCAAGGATTGCGGCCGGGAAACCGAAGCCACTGGCTGCAGCCGAAACTCAAACATGCCTGCCTGCGCCTGAACCACCGCGCTGAGCTTTTGGATCATTGCTTCCGATTCGGTATAAGTCTCACTACCCAGATACATCGCCTGGACTTCACCATTGGAAAGATCCAGATCCATGATCCCAAACTCCGGCACATCCAGAAGACGAAGCCTGCCCGTCCGCACCCCAATCAGGAGCAGGACTTCCGGTAGCGGAAATTCAGAGAGGTTTCCCAGGATCGGCATAACAGATTGAACCGTGGACAGAAAAGCAGGTTTGGAACCAATTTGGGAATGATTTTTTACTCCCGCAATGGAATAAATAACATCTGGTCCATTGCCGCCATTCTCCTCGCCGTCAAAAAGAATCTAATTTATACTAACCAAACATGAAAATTTATCGCTTGCGAGACCTCACTCATCAAATACGCATGGCGACGTCTGAGGATGGAAAAACCTTTTTTGGTCTCAGCGGAGACATCTCCTGTGGCGCGGTTAAAATTACTAATGAGAGAATCGAAGTCCTGGAGATACTCGCCCCGGTTGAACCCAAAACCATTTACGGAATTGGTTTAAATTATCGCAAACATGCGGAAGAAACCGGTTCCAGGATTCCCGGTCACCCCATTGTTTTCCTGAAAAGTCCAACCGCGGTGCAGGATCCTGACCACCCCATCGTTCTTCCACGGCATCTTCGCAGCGATGAAGTCGACTTTGAAGCTGAGCTGGGTGTCATCATCGGTTGCGAATGCAAAAACGTATCCCGGGCCAATGCCCTCGATTACGTCCTCGGCTACACCATTGCCAATGATGTGAGCGCGCGCGACTGGCAGAAAACCTGGGGCGGTTCCCAGTGGTGCCGGGGCAAAACCTTCGATACCTTCTGCCCGCTCGGGCCGGCTTATATCACCCGCGATAGCATCGCAGATCCCAACAATCTCACTCTCAGTTCACGCGTGAACGGCGTCACCATGCAGCAAAGCAACACCCGGGACATGATCTTTTCCGTCGCCGAGCTGATCGAATTTCTCAGCGGGAGCACCACGCTGGAGGCGGGCACGCTCATCCTCACCGGCACCCCCGAGGGAGTCGGCATGGGCCGCAAGCCTCCGGTTTACCTCAAGGCCGGTGACGTCGTGGAGATCGAGATCGAAGGCATCGGCGTACTTCGCAATCCGGTGGTCGAGGAAGAACTCGAGTAAATCTTTCCCGCGCAAAGTCCGTGATTTTGAGATAGGTTCAACCAAAATCATCGCTATTGTTTTAACATGAACCTTGATCTCTATCATCGCATTCTGGCCGGTGAAGCCCTGACTTTCTCGCTTTCGCCCTGTGCGCTCTGGGTCTTAACGGGACCGGACCGGGTCAGGTACCTCAACGGTCAAGTTACCAACGACGTCTCCACGCTGGCGGATGGTCAGGCTTGCTATGCGGCGGTCTGCACGGCGAAGGGCCGCATGGAGGGTGATCTCCACATTGCCGCCCACGGTTCAGAATTTTATCTCGATACCTCAACCGAATTGGCCGAAAGCCTCGGTGCGCGTCTGGAAAAATATCTCATCGCCGATGATGCGGTTTTTGAAGACGTGAGTCATATGTGGAGCTTAAGCCATGTCTTTGGGGCCACCGCACCACAGGTTCCGGAGACCAGTTTTACCGTGTCCAACCGCCGCTTCGGCTTGCCCGGTCACGACGTCTGGATCGCTGGCCCCGGCTCGGTCATCGTGGGAGATTCCGTTCCCTCCGACATCGTTGAAGCCATCCGCCTTGAACACGCCATTCCCCGCTGGGGCGCGGAGCTCAATACCAATACGCTACCACCGGAAGCCGGCCCTCACATGCTCGCAGCCATCAGTTACACCAAGGGCTGCTACGTCGGACAGGAAACCATCGCGCGGCTCAAAAGTGTGGGCCACGTCAACCGGACCCTGGTCTTGCTCGTTTCCGAGACGACTTCCTTTCCTCCTGTTGGAACCAAGCTATTGCTCGGCGAAAAGGAGGTCGGCGCGGTGACCAGCGCCGGAGCTTCCCCTCGCCTCGAAAAGGGCATTGCCCTGGCCTATGTCTCCCTGGCCGCCGCAGACGAGGGCACGCTACTCCAAGCCGAAGATTGGAAGCTGACCGTTACCGCGCCGCTTAATCGATCCTCCGCTTTATGAGCCTAAAGTTCGACATGAATCGGTAAGACCCGCAAAATACCTTCCAGCGTAAGGCGTCCAGTCAGACGTCCTAGACGAATTCCATTCCCCATTGAAGGAAGGCTCTCGGAGGGTTGGCCACTATTCTAAGAAGAATCGCTTTTCGCAACGACCCAATCTTGCTCTTTAAAGCTATTAAGCTTAAAGTGATCCACAAAATGCACGACCGGCTTTGGCTCTTTTTGGCGACGCTCGGCTACCTGGCCAGCGCCGGTTGGGGCCTCTACGCCTTGGGTTCCCAGCGTCCGGTGGGCAATCGCTGGACGTTTCTCCTCATTCTCTTCGGCTTTGCCTGCCACACCCTCTTCCTGCAACAGCGCGGGGCGGTCATCAAACACTGCCCCATTACCAACCTGTTCGAGACCCTCGCCTTCTTTTCCTGGTCGCTCGTTCTCACCTACCTCGTGGTGGGGCCTACCTACCGCATGTCAATTCTCGGCGCCTTCACCGCGCCCATCGTCTTCCTGATCAACTTCGTCGCCCTTGCCGCCGCCTCCCAGATCGATCTCCCCGGTTCCTTGCCGAACCGTGGCTGGCAACTTGAACTCCATGCGACACTCGCCCTGCTCGGCCTCGGTGTGCTCGGTGTCGCCGCCTTGACCGGGCTGGTCTACCTCATCCAGGAACGGCAGTTGAAACGCCGGGCTCTCTCGTCATGGTTCTATGCTCTGCCCAATGTGGGCCGACTGGAAGTCGTACAGCAACAAGTCTTAGTCTGGGGCTTTGTGATTTTCTCCGCAGGCGCCGCCCTCGGCTTTTTCATCCCGCACCAGACCAACGAAGATTGGGTCAAGATTGTCTGGTCGGCGGTCGTCTGGAGCCTATACGCCGCTCTCGTTGTCGTGTTGGCGCTGGGCCGGTTAAGTCACAAGAAGACCGCGCTGCTTTCGGTTGCCGGTTATGTTTTCATCCTGCTCACGTTTTGGGGAATCAACTCCCTGAGCGAGGCCCATGTTTTCCCCCACGACGGCTAATCCGATGAATACCCACCTTATTTGCGGAGGATTGACCTTTGAGGGAGTGCCCGTGGAAATGCGGGAAAAAGTGGCCTTCCGGGATTCGCAACTGCCCGATGCCCTGAGTGAAATGAAGAAGTTTCTCGGCCTGCGCGAGGCCGTACTGGTTTCCACTTGCAACCGCGTCGAATACTTCGGTGAAACCACCCAGCCCGAGCACGCCGCCGCCGCCTGGCCTGAGTTCCTGCGCCAGTTCCACTCCGTCCCGGAAGACTTCGCCCCCCTCTCGTTCCAACTGCGCGGCGCACCCTGCGTGGAACATCTCTTTTCGGTGGCCTCCGGGCTCAAGTCGATGGTCGTCGGCGAGACCGAAATTCTGGGTCAACTCAAGGATGCTTACGAGATTGCCCTCAACCAGGGCCAGACCGGCAAGTGGCTCAACCGACTCTTCCAGTCCTCCTTCGCCGCGGCGAAATCGGTCCGTTCCCGGACCGGGATCACGCGCGGCAGCGTCTCCGTCGGCTCCGTCTCGGTCGAGTTGGCGGAAAAGATTTTTGGCGATCTCCACCATTGCCGGATCATGGTCATTGGCGCAGGTGAGACGAGCGAACGAACGGCCCGCTCGCTCCTCAGCCACGGGGTCAAATCCATCGTCGTGGCCAACCGGACTTATGACCGGGCGGCTTCGCTTGCCGCTGAACTGGGCGGTCAAGCTGTCCGCTGGGAAGAGTGGGAGGACCATGCCCTTGAGATTGATATCATGATCAGCTCGACTAGCGCACCCCATTACGTCCTGACCCAGGAAAAGCTCCAGGCCCTGCTGAAACGGCGCGACCGGAAATCGCTCTTCCTCATCGACCTCGCCGTGCCACGCGATTTCGAGCCCTCCATCAATCTTCTCGATAACGTCTTCCTCTACGACATTGACGACCTGCAGTCGATCGCTCATTCCCATCTCCGCGAGCGACAAACCGAAATCGTTCGCAGCATGGAAATTCTCAAGCCCCACGTCGACCGCTACATCGCCTGGGCCGAGCGGCAAACCGGCACTCCTGCTACCAATGGATTACGTCCAGGATGGGCCCCCGCATGAAGCCGCTGATTGTCGGAAGCCGTGGCAGTCCGCTGGCCCTTGCCCAGACCAAGCTCGTTGTCGCCGATTTAAAAAAGAAATGGCCCGGGCAGAATTTTGAGATTCACGTCATCAAGACCGAAGGCGACCGGGTCGTTGATCTTCCCGCCGCCGAGCGCGCTTCACTCGACAAAGGCCTGTTCACCAGTGAAATCGAACGGGCTGTCCTCGATTCCAAGATCGACATGGCCGTGCATAGCCTGAAGGATCTCCCCACCGAGAACACCCCTGGTCTCATGCTGGCGGCGATTCCCAAGCGGGCCGACGCACGCGATGTCTTGATCACCCGCGACCCCGACCTGAAAATCGCCCTGCCCTTCGATGCCGTGATCGCCACCGGCAGCCCCCGCCGCAAAGCGCAGTTGGAACTGATCCGCCACGACCTGCAGGTGACGGAAATTCGCGGCAACATCGACACCCGCCTGAAGAAATTCCGGGAGCATCCGGAATGGTCCGGGCTTCTCCTCGCGGCGGCTGGCCTGGAGCGACTCAAGCCCGACGTCACCGGCCTTTCCCTCACCCTGCTGCCTTTTGACCAAATGCTCCCCGCACCCGGACAAGGGGCCTTGGCCATCCAGACCCGCAAGGAGAAATCGGGAGAAATCCGCAAATTCGTCACCGCCATTCACGATCCCGCAACCGCGTCTGCCGTGACGGCGGAACGGATGTTTTTGGAGGCACTCGGAGGCGGATGCCGCGAACCGATCGCCGCCTATGCAGAGGTAATGCCCGACAATATGCTGAAGCTGGAGGGCATCGCCTGGCTGATCGGTGAAACGAGGCCACGCCGGGGTCACCTGATCCGACGGATCGATCAAGCCGAGGCCTTGGGCATCGACCTCGCCGTGGAAATTTCGCGATGAGTTTGGGCAAGACCACAGGGTGCGTATATCTCGTCGGTGCCGGACCGGGCTCACTGGGTCTCGTCACGCTCCGCGCCCAGCAATTGATCAAACAAGCCGATGTCGTGGTCTACGATTACCTGTGCAATCCAGACATGCTCCAATGGGCACCCGCTGAGGCGGAAAAAATCTACGCGGGAAAATCGGCCTCAGCCCACACCCTCACCCAGGATGAAATCAACCGCCTTCTTGTCGAGCGGGCTCAGACGGGCAAACGCGTCGTCCGACTCAAGGGTGGCGATCCCTATGTCTTCGGTCGCGGCGGGGAAGAGGCGCAGGTACTCGTGCGCGAGGGAATTTCCTTTGAGGTCGTCCCCGGCGTCACCTCGGCCATTGCCGCTCCCTCCTACGCCGGTATTCCGGTCACCCACCGCGATTGGGCCTCAACGGTCACGTTCATCACCGGCCACGAAGACCCGACGAAGACCGACTCCGCCATCGATTGGTCTCATCTGGCACAATTGCGCGGCACCAAAGTTTTTCTCATGGGCGTGGAGCGCCTGCCGAAGATCACCGGCCGCCTCATCGCCGAGGGAGCCCGTCCGGAGACGCCAGTCGCGCTGATCCGCTGGGGCACCACCATCCGGCAGGAAAGCCTGGTCGGAACCCTCGCCACCATCGCCGACTTGGTGGAACGCCGGGGCTTTACCGCTCCCGCCATCACAATCGTGGGCGATGTGGTGAAGCTCCGCGACGAACTCAACTGGTACGAAGCCCTGCCTCTTTTCGGCCAGCGCATCGTGGTGACCCGCACCCGGACTCAGGCCAGTGTGCTGACCGAACGCCTGACTCAACTCGGCGCCGAGGTGCTCGAGATTTCCACCATCCGCATTGTGCCCCTCGCCTTGAGCGAAACGGCACGGAACAAACTTCGCGAGCTGCCCCACCATTTCGACTGGCTCGTCTTCACCAGCCCCAATGCGGTCGATTTATTCTTCACGGAATTTTTCAAGGTTAACGCGGATCTGCGCGATCTCGCGGGAATCAAAATCGCCACTGTGGGCCCTGCCACGGCCAGAAAGCTGGGCGAACTCCATTTACGAATCGATCTGCAGCCCACCACCTTCACCGCCGAGAAGCTTGCTGAAGCCTTTGCGGGAAAGGTCACGCCCCAGGCACGGTTCTGCCTGCCTCAAGGTCGGCTCGCCGATCCTCTCCTCGCCCATCAACTGCGCGACGCCGGAGCCTTGGTTGAAGAGTGGCCGATCTACGATACGCAGCCGGAAACCGAAGACCTCTCAGGCGC
>CAIPBM010000024.1 GCA_903863295.1 uncultured Verrucomicrobiota bacterium
GTACCGCGCGCCGAGCACGATCCCCAGCGGGTTTTCTGGGCGCGGATCGTGACGCGCTGGATATCGATGCCGTGGACATGAGCCAGATCGCGCGTGCGTACCGGTAACTCGATTTCGGCCAGGTGACGGAGATAGGCCAGAACGGCCTTTCGGTAATCGGATTGAGCAGTCGCGAGAGGCAGGACTTGATCGGCGAAGCGGAGTTTGACCTGCTCACCAACTTGGTCCACGTGAAGTTCAACTTCCTCGCCGCGGAAAAGGAAGCGGGTGCCGTCCTGCCAGGGATGCTGCCGACGGCTGAGACGCCGCGTCTGTTGTTGCAGAAGCCACGCCTCGCTTCGTTCCAAGAAACGGAGAGCCTCCGCCTGCGAGCCGCGGCGGGGGATGACGAGACGGGCCACGCCATCGGGGCGCAGACGGAGCAGGTAACGGCGGGCGCGGGGCTGGCGAACGAAAAGAACGCTGAGGCCATGCTTCCACGGGCGGGGTTGATCCGGGCTGGGTGGGCGCACGGGCGCGGGCTGAAGGCGCTCGATTTGTCGCGCCAGAAAGCCGAGGCTGAGTTGGATCATCGCAGGTGCAATTACGTCGCTATTTTGGGCGAAGTCAAACGGCGTTGAAATAATTCGAGCGCCAAGGCGAAGGCGAGGCGGCTGGCGGCGGCATCGTAGCGTGGGCCTTCATCACGCGAGAAAGCGTGGGCACCGTTGAACTCGTGCCACTGGAAAACGCTTTCGGCTTCGGTGAGGGCATCATAGATGAGCTTGCGACCGGCGAGCGGCACATGAGGGTCTTGCCGGCCCCAGATGAGGAGACGTTCGGCACGCGATTCCTTCACGCGGGCGAGGGTATCGTCCTTTTTCCCTTGGCCCAGGGTCGCGGTGTGGAGGTCCGTGGCGTAAAAGCACGCTGTGGCGGAGACGCGGGGATCGAGCGCGGCGCGGAAGGCGAGATGGCCACCGAGGCAGTAGCCCCAGGTGCCGACGCTGGCCCAGGGATAGGGGCGCGACGTGATCCAATCGAGGAGGGCTTTGGCATCGCTGTCGAAGGCGGCGAGGGGTTTCTCAAACTTAAGAAAATTACCGCGATCCGTGCCGGGGACGTCGTAGGCAAGGACTTTGCCCGGCTCTTCGTATTCGTGGTAGACCTCAGGCACGAGGACTTCGAAACCCTCACCCGCGAGCCGCGCCGCGAGACGTCGGATGGGGCCGGTGACCTGGTAGATCTCCGAGTACAAAATCACGGCGGGGCGCAGGTCGGCGACTTTCGGGACGAAGCGATGGACGCGCATCGGGCCGGTCGGGGTGGGGATATCAACGAAGTCCTGATCCTGGGTGCTCATGGCAAACCTAGTCAACGAAGCCGTTCCCGGGAGGATTGTCGAGTCCTATAACATGCCATAACGCTCGTTGGCCCGGGCTGCTTGTTGCCCGGGTCGCCGCAGGCGACAGGAAGCGAGTTGCATTCTCTTCTGCGACAGTCGTGAGGAAAACGGCGCTGCCAGTCGCTTCCTGCGCGCTTCGCGCGCCCGGACAACAAGTTGTCCGGGCCAACGAAGGCACGTTGCGTGGCATCTTTGAAGGTGCTTTAGGATTGATGCTGGGGTAGCGACTTCAGCCAAGCCATGACATCGAGCAGGCTGGGAGCCACGTGGATGACCTGGTCGTCCGGCGGAATGAGGTCGGGAACCATGATGGCGTAAATACCTGCGGCCTGCGCGCCGCGGATGCCGGGGAGGGAGTCCTCCAGGACGAGGCACTCGGCGGGGAGTTGACCGAGTTCGTTGGCGGCGAGGAGAAAAATATCGGGGGCGGGTTTGCCACGGACGACATCATCCCCGGTGACGAGCGCATCGAAGCGATCGACGAGGGAGCCGAGCTTGGCGAGTGCGTGGTGCCGGTGGCTGGAGGTGGCGATGGCCTTGCGGAGCCCGACGGAATCGAGGTAGTCGAGGAGTTCGATCAGGCCCGGCTTGGTGGCGATGGGGTTTTGCGCGATGTCTTGCAGCCAATGGAAAGTGATCCGTTCCCGCAGTTTATTGAGCGGGAAATCGCTGCCCCAGAGTTCCCGGATGAGGGCATTGCTGTCGGCGGCGGTTCGCCCCACGAAGCGGAGGAATAACTCATCGGAGATCGGATGCCCCAGGTCTTGGCCCGCGCGTTGCCAGGCTCGCCGCGCGGGAGTCTCCGTGTCGAGCATGAGTCCGTCGAGGTCGAAAATGACGGCACGGAGAGATTCGGGAATGTTCAAAAGCGGTGAGGCGAGCCTAGAATTGAAGGTAGGTCGAGGTCTTCAGCCCCTGCTCGTAGGACTCGAGCAGGCGCATGCCTTCATTGGGCTTGAGGACATCGGCCTTGATGGCGCGGTCGATCTGTTCCTTCATGCCGCGAGCCAACGTGGAGGCGTCGTATTGAACATCGCCAAGAACCTCCCCGATGGTGCTGCCGGGAATCGTTTCCTCGATGTAGAAGCCGCTCTCTTCATCGGGATCGAGGAAAATATGGGCTTCATTGACCCGTCCAAAGAGATTGTGGAGATCGCCCATGATATCCTGGTAGGCGCCGAGGAGGAAGATGCCGAGATAGTAGGGCTTACCGTTGAGCGGATGGAGCGGCAGCGTGCGGCTGACTTCGCCGTCGCTGTCGATGAACTTGCTGATCTTGCCGTCGGAATCGCAGGTGATGTCGACCAGCGTGGCGTGATGCTCCGGCTCCTCGTTGAGGCGGTGAATCGGCGCAATGGGGAAGAGCTGACCGAGCGCCCAGTGATCGAGCAACGACTGGAAGACGGAGAAATTGCAGAGAAACTGGTCGCCCAGAGAGTCCTTCAGGTCGAGGATTTCCTCCGGGGTCGATTTCGCGCCGACAAAATGTTGCACGACGCTCTCCGCGATTTCCCAGAAGAGCGTTTCCACCTGCGCCTTGGTGGCGAGATCGAGCAGGCCGAGATCGAAGCGGGCCTGGGCATCATCCTTGATCTGGATCGCATCGTGAAAATGTTCGCGGCGATTTTTTTTGTTCAAGGAAGCGCGCAGTTCCAGCAGATCGGCCACCGGCTTGGGCGGCTTGACGCCATCCGCCACGACGAAGGGCTTCGCCTTGGTTTTTTCGATCACGCCGAAAATATCGACGACGAGAACCGAATGGTGCGCGACGATGGCGCGGCCGCTTTCACTGATGAGCGTCGGGTGCGGAACCTTTTCCTCATTGCAGACATCGGCCACGTTGTAGACGACGTCGCGCGCGTATTCGCCGAGAGTGTAATTCGTGCTGCTATCGTAGGCGGAACGGCTGCCGTCGTAGTCGACGCCGAGACCACCGCCGACATCGAGATATTCGAGCGGAAAGCCGAGTTGCTTGAGCTTCGCGTAGTAGCGGGCGGCCTCACGCACGGCGCGTTTCACCGTCTGAATATCGGGAATTTGCGAGCCGATATGAAAGTGCATCAGCTTGAGGCAATCTTCCATCTGGTGCGCGCGGAGCAGTTCCGCCGCTTCCATCACTTCACTGGTGGAAAGACCGAATTTGGCGTTTTCACCACCGGAAGTGGCCCATTTGCCGGAGCTTTTCGCCAGCAGTCGGATGCGAACGCCGATGATGGGGCGGACGCCGAGTTGCTGCGAGACCTCGATGATGGCTTTGAGTTCCTCGACCTTTTCGACAACCATGATGATGGTCTTGCCGAGCTTGCGGCCAAGTAGTGCCATCTGGATATAGAGAGAATCCTTGTAGCCGTTGCAAATGAGCAGGCATTCGGGATCGCGATGGATGGCGAGCGCGGCAAAGAGTTCCGGCTTGCTGCCGACTTCGAGGCCAAATTTGTAGGGCAGACCGGCATCCATGATTTCTTCCACTACTTCGCGGAGCTGGTTGACCTTGATCGGGAAAACGCCGCGGTACTGGCCCTGGTAACCGGCTTCCGCAATCGCGGCGCGGAATTCCTCATTGAGAACCTGCACGCGGTGACGGAGCAAATCCTGAAAGCGGAGGAGTAGCGGGAAAGTAAGGCCGCGATCGCGGGCTTCTTCCATGACCGACATGAGGTCAAGTGCGGGGCCTTGGTCCTGTACGGGACGCACGGTCATGTTGCCGGCGTCATTGACGCCGAAGTAGGAAACGCCCCAGCGGGCGATGTTGTAAGTATGGAGCGCGCGGGCGACATCCCACGGTTCCGACGAATTTGCCATTGGCTTTCTATAAATGCTGGGCGCGAATTTGCAATGAAGAGTCGCGATATTTTTGTGACAGGGAGGTAACGAAAATATCGTACGAGGTGATTTGAGGCGTTTGAGCGGGAGACTCTGCGCTTGGAACCTGCCGTCCAAGGGGTATCTTGTGGGGCATGCGGACCGACTATCACATGCATACGCCATTATGCGGGCATGCGGCCGGCATGCCGCGGGACTATGTCTTGGCCGCGCAAAAAGCAGGTTTGGCCGAGATAGGTTTCTCCGATCACAACCCGATGCCGACGCAGTTCGACGACTGGCGGATGGCGCCGGATCAGCTTCCGGTCTACCTGAAAATGATCGCGGAGGTGCAAAGCGAATTTCCTGACTATCCAATCCGGCTCGGACTCGAATGCGATTTCATTCCCAATTTTGAGGGACATATCCGGTATCTCGCGGATCAGGCCGATTGGGATTACCTCATCGGTTCCGTCCATTATGTGACGCCGGACTGGGACATCGATAACCCGAAGCATCTCAAGCGCTGGACGGAGCATCCGGTGGAGGACATCTGGCAATCCTATTTTGATGCCTATACGAAGATGGTGGAGAGTTGCCTCTTCGATTTTGTGGCCCATCCGGATTTGGTGAAAAAATTTGGGCATCGTCCGGCGGGCGATCTATCCCGTTTTTATCTCAGGACCCTGGATGCGATCGCCGAGGCGGGGGTGACGCTGGAGATCAACACGGCGGGACTACGCAAGGACGTGCGCGAGATTTATCCCAGTCGCGATTTTCTGGTCGCCGCGCATGCCCGGCATATTCCGATTGTGATCAATTCCGACGCGCATGATCCGAAGGAAGTGGGCGCCGATTTCGATCTGGCTTATGCCCTCGCGCGTGAGGTCGGCTATACCAAGGTCATGCGCTTTGCCAAGCGGAAGGCGAAAGCGGTTGGGATCGCCTGAGGTAAGACCCGCGGTTTAAGGAGAGCCGACCGGGATTTCGGCCATGGCGTTGGAGCCGGGTTCTGCAGGGGATGGGCCGTTGTTATAAAGAAGATAAGGCAACCGCTCTTCCGCCCAGCGGACGATGCCGGAATCCCAGGAGCGGACGATCTTGCTGGCAGGGTACCCAGCGGAGAGTTGACCGCGCAAATGGGGATCGCCGGTGACCTTGTTAAACATGTCGCGCTGATCAAAGGTGAGGTGTGAGAAGGGCGAGAAACCTTCCACGTTGCGCTGGAGAATATCGATGGCCTGGAAATTGATGGCCGTGAGGTTGCCGGCGTTGCGCGGATCGATCTGGAGATAGACGCCGTTGTAGGTGCTGCCGGCCTGATATTTAAAGGGGCTGATCCGGACGCCGGGGATATGGAGCGCGTTGAACTTCTTGGCCAGTGTATTGGCATCCCAGCCGCGACCGGCCACGGCCTGGAAAGGGGCCGGGCCGCCGAGACCGCTTTCGATGCCGATTTCACCCAGGACGCCGGTGGCCGTATAACCGCGGGCGGCGCCGATGGTGGGGATATTGGGCGAGGTCGGAATCCAGCGCAGGCCGGTATCCTCCCAGACCATCTTGCGGGTCCAGCCTTTCATGGCGACGATGTTGAGGCGGCAGGGCTGGCTGAGATATTTGGCATTGATCCAGAGGGCCAGTTCGCCGGGAGTCAGGCCATAGACATAGGGGATGTCGTAGAGGCCGACGAACGATTTGATGGAGGGATCGAGGCGGGGGCCTTCAATGCGGATGCCGCCGAGGGGATTGGGCCGGTCGAGGACGATGACCTCGATATTATATTTGGCGGCTTCCTCCATGACATAGCCGAGGGTGCTGATAAACGTGTAGGAGCGGTTGCCAAGATCCTGGACGTCGTAGACCAGCGTATCGATGCCCGCGAGCATCTGGGGGGTGGGGCGGCGGGTATCCCCATAGAGCGAGCAGACGGGAAGCCCGGTCGCGCGATCGCGGCTGCCGCTGACACTTTTGCCCGCGCCGGTCAGGCCATCGATGCCGTGCTCGGGGCCGAAGAGCTTGACCAGCTTGTAACCCGCAGGCTGTCCCTTGTAGAGAACGGTGATGGCGGAGCGGCCCTTGGAATCGGCGCCGGAGGGATTCGTGATCAGGCCAACACGTTTCCCCTGGAGAATGGCGTAATTGGATTTCTCGAGCTCATCGATGCCGAGCGAGACAGCCCCACGCGCGTTCCAAGCCAGCGTCACGAAGAAGACGAGGGCGAAGAAAATTGAAGAAAAAGGGGGGCGGGTCATCAGCGTTTGGAAGAGCTGTCGGCGCGGAACCTAAAGCCGGACTCAAGGATCGGTCGGGGTCGGCTGCTCTAACGCGGCGAAGCATACGGAAAATTCTGAAGGCTGTCACGCTTTGGGGGCATGAAAATCCAAGATATTTTAATACAGCAATTTCTATCCGTCATCCTGAGCTTGTCGAAGGATCAGCACCCGGAAATTTATTGGTCATCAGTTAACGGCGAATACGCACGGGAAGCTGATCCTTCGACAAGCTCAGGATGACAGAATTTTTTTGGTCGAATAAGCGCATCCCTCGCCAAACGGGGAAAGCTCGGTTAGCTTGAGGATGTGACCGTCCGTCATCGCATCCGGTTCTATCAGCAACTGGCCGTCCTGGCCCGCGCGGGCGTGCCGTTGCGCGCGAGCCTGCAGCGGCTGCAGGGACGATTTTCCGGAGGCGAGGCGAAGATTCTCTCGCAGCAAATCAACGCGGGCGAACGGATTGGCGAAGCCTTTGTGACGGCGGGATTTTCGCCGTTTGAATGTCACCTCGTGGCGGCGGGGGAACGGAGCGCGCAACTGGAGGCGGTGTTCCAGCATCTCTCCGAGTTCTGGACGCGCCAGCGGGAAATGCGCGAGGCGATCCTGCGCCCGCTCTATTATCCGATTGGCGTGTTACATCTGGCCATCTTGATGGGATCGCTGGTCGAGCTGCTTTCGATTTCGGTGAACCTGGCAATCCTCCATTTCTTTGAGCGGCTGGGGCTGCTCTATTTTCTCGGCTTTATTCTCTTTCTCGTGGTGCGCCTTTCGTGGGCGAGTGAAATCGCGCAACGCTTCTGGCTTTTTCTTCCGCTGATCGGCAGCACGTTGTCGCGGGCCTACTCGTACCGCTGGATCACGGCGATGCGGTTGGAATACAGCGCGGGCATTCCGCTCTCGAACGCGGTCGCCGATGCCTGGCGGGCGTCCGGTTATGTGGGGAGCGAACGGCTCGCGGTCGAGGGACAGGAGGCGATTCGCGAGGGAACGGAATTATCGACGCTGGTGCAGCGGTGGCGGGAACTGCCGCGCGACTGGATCGATTTTATCGAGACAGGGGAAATCTCCGGTGCGTTGGAAACGGCATTTGAAAACCTGGAAGCGGAGGCGGCACGGGCGTGGCTCGGCGCGCAGCAGCGGTTAACCGAGTGGCTGCCGAAGATCATCTATTTCATCGTGCTGGCGATCACGGCGGCGCAGGTGGCCACAATCATTTATCAGGTGGTGGTGGCGCCGATCGCCACGGCTGAGGGCGCGATCGACAAGGCAATGAACGGGAATTGATATTATGGCTGAAAATTTTTACGACTCGGATGCGGGGCTGGATCAGTACCTCTTATTTCACTACGGGACGCCGGAGCAAATCTGTCCCCATTTGCCGGAGGCGCGGGCGGCTTGCGGTTTTCCCGCGCGAGGCGTGACGGAACCGCTGCGACATATCGTACCGACGAGTCGCGCCAGGGCGCTGGACTTGGGTTGCGCCGTGGGGCGGAGCAGTTTTGAACTGGCCCACTATTTTGATGAAGTGGTGGGGATCGATTTTTCAGCGCGCTTTATCGCGGCAGCCCAGCAGATGGAGCAGGACAAGGCAGTGACGATCCACACGCCGCGGGAGGGTGCCACCACGGATGAATTGCGGCTCGAACTTCCGCCGGAATTGCGGACGGACCGGGTTCGCTTTGAACAGGGGGATGCCTGCAACCTGCGCGACGACCTGGGCGTTTTTGATCTGGTGCTGATGGCGAACCTGATTGATCGGCTACCGGATCCGGCGCAGTGCCTGGCGCGTTTGCCGGATTTGGTGGAATCGGGTGGCTGGCTCATCATCACGTCGCCCTACACCTGGTTGGAGGAATATACACCGCGAGACAAATGGCTGGTCGATGCGGAGGGCGGAACATTGGGGGCCTTGAAAAAGCAATTGGCTCCGGCATTTGAATTTCAGGAGACGCTCGATTTGCCGTTTCTCATCCGCGAGCACCGGCGGAAGTTTCAGTGGAGTGTGGCGGAGGCAAGTCTTTGGCAGCGGAGGTAGTTCCAAGGTAGCCGCCGCTGTCCCAGCGGCGGATCGGCGCGAAATGGAATTTCGCGGGGAACAGGTGGCGTTCCCAAGTGCAACTTGGGAACGAGGGGCAGGACTTGTTTTAGAATTCCGTCATCCTTCGACAAGCTCAGGATGACGGCATATGTAGAGGAAGTTTTCCCTCAACAATCGAACATCTTCCCGGGATTGAGAATCAGGTTCGGATCGAAGAGGCGCTTGAGGTTGCGCATGATCTCGACGTTGAGGCCGCCGACCGATTCCGGGAGATACTTTTTCTTGGCGAGGCCCACGCCATGCTCGCCGGTGATGGTGCCCTTGCGGCGCACGGTCTCGGTGACGATTTCCTGGAAGGCGAGCTCCACGCGATGTATCTCCTCCGCATCCTTCTCATTGGTCAGGAAAGTAGGGTGAAGATTGCCATCGCCCATGTGACCGAAAATCCCAACGCGCAGGTTGTGCCTTTTCGCGAGCTCCTGAATGAAGCGGACCATGCCCGCGAGCTCGCTGCGGGGGACCGTCACATCCTCAAGGATCGTGGTCGGTGCAACCCGGGCCAGCGCGGAGAAGGCGGCACGCCGGGCCGTCGCCAGTCGCAAGGAATCCTCCGCCGTTTCTGCCACGCGTACTTCAATTGCACCATGCTTCCGCGCGAGCTGCGCCATGATTTCAGCTTCCTCGGCGACCACCGCCGGGTGACCGTCGCTCTCCATCAGCAACACGGCCTCCGCTTCGCGTGGAAGGCCGACCTTGGCGTAATCCTCCACGCAGTTGATTGTCGTCCGGTCGAGGAACTCAAGGGTGCAGGGGATGATTGGATGAGCGATGATGGCCGAGACCGTTTCCGCGGCATCGTCCATCCGTGCGTAGACGGCGAGGAGCGTTTTCTTCGCGACCGGTTGGGGCAGCAGGCAGAGGAGAATCTTGGTGAAAATGCCGAGCGTCCCTTCCGAGCCGATGAAGACTTCCCGCAACGAATAGCCGGCCACGTCCTTTACGCATTTATTGCCGACCCAGACCACGTCGCCATTCGCCAGGACGACTTCGAAGCCCATGACGTAATTCTTTGTCACGCCATATTTCAACCCGCGCAGGCCGCCGGAATTATTGGCCACATTCCCGCCGATGGTCGAAATCTTCATCGAGCCGGGATCGGGCGGGTAGAGCAGGCCTGCGGCATGGGCCTGATCGTAGATCATCTGGGTGGTGACGCCCGGCTCCACGAGCATGGTCAAGTTTTGGCGATCCAATTCCAAGACCTTGTCGAACTTGCTCAGGCAAAGGACGACCGAGCCTGTCGAGGGAACGCTGCCGCCTGCCAATCCGGTGCCGGTGCCGCGGGTCACGATGGGAGTCTTGCTTTCATTGGCCCAACGCAGAACGCGGGAAACCTCCTCGGTCGTGGTGGCAAAAACAACGGCTTGGGGACGCAGGGAGAGGGTGGCCGTGCCGTCGAACGAGTAGGGAATCAGGTCTTCCGGGCTGGTCAGAACGCGATCCGCCGGGAGGATGGCGGCAAGTTGCGAAGAAATCGATGTAAGATCAGCCATGGAAAAGGAGATTAACAAGAAATCTACCTCGTGGCGCGAGAAAATCGCCACCTGGGTACATGAGTTGCTTATTACCATCACCTTACAACTATGCTTGCCAAAATGCCGCCCGTCCGCTTGAGTCCCGCTACTCCTTATATGAATCGACACTTTTGGTTGACGCTGGCCCTGGGCGTTTTCGCTGGGTTATTTGCCGGATTACCCTCCCAGGCTGCACCCTTGACCGACGATGAGACGCTCAAGCTTTCCACGGGGGAAACAATCAAGGTGCTGAGCGTATCCAAGATAGAATATTCGAAGGGCGTGATGGCCCTCATGGTTCGATACCAGACGACCCTCTCGGTGGATCAACGCAAGGCGCTGAGCGATGAGGTGGACGATCTCTGGAAGGTGGCGGTGAAGGACGTCGAGCGGTGTAACTGCAGTGAGGCAATCATCAGTTGCAACGAAACGCCCAAGGGCGTTTTCCTCACGGCCACGCGCCTGCTTAATTTCATCTATGAAAAAGGCCAGGACGGGAAGTGGACTCGTCTAGGCCGCGCTGATTTCCTGGCGGCGCAGTAAGCGGCGAAAAGACCGTGGAAGCTCGCACGTTTGTCATCCTGAGTTCGTCGAAGGATCAGCTTCCATTGATGTTCGATGCTCCTCTGTTATTCCTGAGTCACCGACGGCTGATCCTTCGACAAGCTCAGGATGACGGATTGCTTTGAGAGGATCTTTCCCAGGGCACGATCAAGCTGAACTCTCCTCCAGCGATCTTTGGATCGACTGAGGAAGCGCAACGGTTTTACCGATGATTCCCGCGCCGGTGCTTTCGCTCAGCACTATCCCGCGTGGTGGGCCAGCCATCGCTTTGAAAAGCCTGAATTAACGCGCGAATCGACCGGGCATCCTTGGCGGCGCAACGGCCCCAGACAAATCGAGTTTCAATGCGGCTATCATCGATGCATGTATTCATAACGGGATCCTTTCGATTGCGGTTCTATCGAGACGTACGGGCCAATCCATTTGACTCGCAACAGACCGAAACACTGCAACAAGCATGCCAAACCTATGGGGCCCAAAAAACGAGTGCATACCAAGGTGGAACCGGGCGGGGATAGAGAGGGAACCAGGCAGTGAGACTTGCAAAATGCAAATCGATTGAGATGGATTTGCAAGATGCGAACATGAGCCACTTGTAACGTGGCGAATTTGCGGTTAAGGGTTAAATTGTCTCACTTAGACCACTCATGAAAATCCTCCTCCTTGAAGATGATGCCAAGATTGCCGCCTTTGTTGCCAAGGGACTGCGCGAGGCCTCGTATGTTGTTGATGTCAGTGCCAATGGGGAGGAGGGCTGCGAACTGGGGTTAAAGAATTCCTACGATGCCGCCATTGTCGATCTGATGTTGCCGAAGCTTGACGGCCTGAGTGTCATTGAACGCTGGCGCACGGAGCAACTGAAACTTCCGGTTCTCATCCTGAGCGCCAAGCGCTCACTGGATGATCGTGTCAAAGGCCTCCAGCGCGGCGGGGACGACTATTTGACCAAACCCTTTTCCTTTGCGGAACTCCTCGCCCGTTTGCAGGCGCTCATTCGCCGTTCCGGTGCCGGGGCGATTGTTACCAGCCTGACGTTTGGTGACCTGAAGATGGACTTGCTGACGCGTGAACTTCGCCGGGGCTCCACCAAGATTGATCTTCAGGCCCGTGAGTTTCTCCTTCTCGAGTACCTGCTCCGTAACCAGAACAAGGTTGTCTCCAAGACCATGATCCTGGAGCATGTGTGGAATTACCATTTCGATCCCCAGACCAACGTGGTTGATGTTTTGGTCTGTCGCCTTCGTAATAAAATTGACCGTGATTTTGAGCCCAAGTTGATCCACACCCTGCGCGGGGCCGGATACAGCCTGCGGTTACCTTAATCAGTTTTAGCGCGCACTTTTTTAACGATGCTCGCTCCTCGAAAACCGGTTGCGTCTGTGACCGGTTCGCCCGAGAAGAGTGGGGTTAAGCCTTGCCCTTCGCTGATGCAACCGCTCGGGTTCAGCCTTCGCCTGAATCTCTGGTACACAGGCTTTTTTGTACTCGGCGCCTTTCTCCTCTTTGGGCTGGCCTATATTCTTCTGGTGCGGGAATTGCGGGAGAGTGACCGCCAGATCGTCCGCGCCAAGCTCGATGCCTGTCGCGCCTGGTACGCGCAGGGTGGGGCCGCTGCGCTTCAGGCCCATTTTCAGGCAGAAACTGGCTGGGAAAAGGAATCAACCTTCCTGGAAGTCATGAGCATCAACCAACAGATCACCTTTTTTCATTCGCCGCAAAACGACCAGATCACCCTCCGCCAGTTTCAGAGCCCGCAGACCACCAGCGAGACCGACTGGCTGAGCGTTCCCTCCGCCGAGCAGCACATGGTCTGGACCATCGCGCGAACGCGGTTGGCGGATGGTGCGGTCATGGAGGTCGGGCGGACCACGGAGGACCGGGACGAATTGCTTCGTCAGTTTCGCAATATCTTTCTTTTCGCCATTATCCCCGTCGTGGCGTTTGGTTTTTGCGGCGGAGCTTTTATCACCTATCACGCGCTCGGGCCCATCCGGGAAATCATCGGTGCCGTCCGCTCCATCATCAAGACCGGTAACATGAGCGAGCGCGTGCCGGATCCACGCACGGAAGACGAGATCAACGAACTGGTCACGCTGTTCAACCGGATGCTGGCCCGCAACGAAGCGCTGATCGGTGCAATGCGCGATTCGCTTGATAATGTCGCCCATGACCTGCGGACGCCGCTGACCCGTCTGCAGGCTGGGGCGCAGCTCGCGCTGCAA
>CAIPBM010000025.1 GCA_903863295.1 uncultured Verrucomicrobiota bacterium
CTGCTGAGCATCCTCGGGACGCGGGGTGACACCATGGTCAAGGTGGTTGGCGGTGTGACTTGGCAGGAGTATGCCCTGAGTCAGTTTCCGGCTCTGGTCCATTATCTGGTGTTGAGCATCTGGCCGGACACGTTGGTTTTTAATTACGGCCCCGCATGGGTGCAGAATCCCTGGAGCGTTTTGCCTGAAATCCTGACGATTCTCCTCCTGATGGTCTTAACGCTAGTCAGCTTGCGAAAGGCCCCAACAGTGCAATGCAACTGGCCTGCGCTGGCGTTTCTCGGTTGCTGGTTCTTCCTTATCCTCGCTCCCACCAGCAGCATCATTCCCGTGAAGGATCCGCTCTTTGAACACCGGATGTACCTCCCGCTCGCGGCGGTAATGCTGGGGCTGATCCTGCTGGTTTACCGTTTTCTCGGAACCCGTGGGCTGGTGATCATCACCTTGATTGCGGCACCTCTTTTCATGGCGAGAACTCACCTGCGGAACGAGGATTACCGCAGCGCCATGGCCATGTGGACCGAGTGCGTAGTCCATCGCCCCGGCAACCTTCATGCGCGAAACAATCTCGGGCTGGCCTTGGCCCAAGTCGGCCAATTTCCCGAAGCGATTGCGCAATACCGCGCCGCCTTGGCCCTCGATCCTAAGAACGAGGACATCCGCTGCAATCTTGGCGTGGCCCTGACTGCTGCGGGGCATATGCCGGAGGCTATTGAAGAATACCAACAGGCTCTGGTGCTTAATCCGAAATCGGCCCACGCCGTTTGCAATTGGGGAACTGCATTGGCCCAACAGGGTAAGTTAGAGGAAGCAATCGACCTGTTTGAAAAAGCCGCTCAACTCGATCCCCACTACCCGGAACCGGAAAACAACCTCGGCGTAATTTTGGATCAGCAAGGGAAAATGTCCGAAGCAATTGTTCATTTTCTGGAGGCGGTACGGATCGACCCTGACTACATCGACGGACGCATCAATCTCGGCGATGCCCTGGGCGCGTCCGGCCAATTCGCCAAGGCGGCTGAGCAATACCGGGCGGTGCTTAAGCTTGATCCCGATAATGTCTCCGCCCACTACAACCTCGGCATCGCGTTGGTGGAGTTAAGGCAGCTATCCGATGCAGCCGCGCAGTTCCGGGAAGTCTTGCGACTTGATCCAAGGCATCCCGGTGCCCACGCGAATTTAGGAAAACTGTCCGCACCGCCGTAGATCAAGCGTAAGGGGTATATCTGTTTTCCCGGAATTTCGCGGAAAATAGGGGCTGCGCCTCTGGCGTTCCGTACAAGGGAGCTCGCTTTTTGCATCTTGCGCAGAGGTCTTTCGTTTGAAGCTATAATATGCAAGATGTTGATGGAAAGTGGATTGCGGTGGGTTTGATTAGCCCGGCATCGCCTTTGCTAAGGAGGAATCATGAGCATTACCCAATCTATCTCCACTCCTCGTACCACCCTCGACAGTTTGGTTTCCACCCTCAAGGACGGTCAAACCGGATTTCGAGAAGCTGCGGAAAATGTCAACGACCCCGATCTCAAAGAACTCTTCAATCAACGCTCCCTCCAGCGAGCTAAATTTGCTGGCGAACTTGAAGTCGCTCTCCGCGAGTTGGGCGAAAAGGATCCCCAGGACAACAAGCCATCTTTGAGCGGCGCGCTCCACCGTACCTGGATTAATCTTAAGGCCGCGATCATCAAGCAGGATCGCCACGCGGTTTTGGCCGAGGCCGAGCGCGGGGAAGACGTTGCCGTCAGCGCTTACCGGGATGCCCTTGAGCGGGACGATTGGTCATCCACGACCCGTTCCACCCTCGAGAAACAGGCAGCGGAAGTGCAAAATTCTCACGACGAGGTCAAGACTCTCCGCGATGCCGCAAGCCAGAAATAATCTTCTGCTGTGCCCTCCTCCTCCCATGAAAGAAAAGACTGTATGAGTAATCCAAACCTTTTCACCCGTCGGCAAATCATGGGCGGGTTGGGAGCGAGTCTGGCCAGCGTCACCATTCCATCCGCCTTAAGGGCGCAATCCACCATGACCACCGCACCGCAAAATCCCATCGCATTACAAGATCCCCAAACGAAATATCCTGCACCGCCCTTCAAGGGCCAAACCCAACCCTGGCCAGGCCTTGCGAGTAAAATGGATCCCGTGCCTGACCATGGCGAAAAAAGCTATCGCGGCTCGGGCCGTTTGGCCGGACGCAAAGCACTGATCACGGGGGGTGATTCAGGGATGGGCCGAGCTGCTGCCATCGCCTATGCGCGCGAGGGGGCTGACGTTGCCATTAACTACTTCCCAACGGAAGAACCCGATGCGCGCCAGGTCATCGCCCTGATCCAGGCAGAAGGGCGAATTGCTCTGGCGCTCCCGGGCGACCTTCGCGATGAGGCGTTCTGCCAAAAATTGGTGGAGGACGCCGTGAAAGGATTGGGCGGCTTGGACATCGTCGTGAGCAACGCGGGGCGACAACAAGCGCATGAGTCTCTACTCGATATCTCGACCGAGCAATTCGACTGGACGATGAAGACGAATATCTACGCCCCTTTCTGGATCATCAAGGCTGCTTTACCTCATTTGAAACCCGGCTCGGTCATCATTGGCACGACTTCGGAACAAGCTACCGATCCGTCCGCCGATTTATACGATTACGCGCAGACGAAAGCCGCGACGACCAATTACGTCCGTTCACTGGCCAAGCAACTCGCTCCCAAGGGCATTCGTGTTAATGGCGTGGCTCCTGGTCCCATCTGGACGGCGCTCCAGGTCAGCGGCGGTGCCAGTCAGGACAAACTGAAAAAGTTTGGGGGACAAACGCCATTGGGGCGTCCGGGACAACCGGTCGAGTTGGCCTCGATTTACGTCCAACTCGCCGCCGAGGACGCCAGTTATGCGACCGGGCAAATCTATGGATCGGCTGGCGGCGCAGGCATGCCGTAAA
>CAIPBM010000026.1 GCA_903863295.1 uncultured Verrucomicrobiota bacterium
AGGCAGGGATGAACGGTGTATGTCTATTCGCCATCCGGGCGACGGTCATAGACCGCCGCTACAGGAGAACGCTCACCACGAATAATGCACCTGGTAGGTGACCGTCTTTTCCTCGTCCGGCTTGAGCGGAACAGGCCGGGGCGTCAGCCCAACTGTGGAGTCCACCTAAACTGAGGAGACCGAGTGAGAGGAGTAATTTGTTCATGGAATCCTGGGTTGGCTTTTTGCCGTTACCTCATCGTCGCATGACAACTTGCACGGTTGTCATGCGATGACGAAAGGTTTGTAAAAAAATTGTTTGAACACCAATGGTCGGAGATCAGAACTGATCGGTTATCACCACGCCATCGCCAAATTCGGCTTGGGCTTTTTTCGCGTCGAATTCCTTTTCCCAGCAGGCGATGACCACGCTGGCCAGGCAGTTGCCCAGGACGTTGACCGAGGTGCGCGCCATGTCCATGAAGGCATCCACCCCCAGGATCAATGCCGCGCCCGCGAGAGGTAAATTGAACGATTGGAGCGCGGCAATCAGGACGACCAGCGACGCCCTCGGCACCGCGGCCACGCCCTTGGAGGTCAGCATCAGCGTCAACATCATCATGATTTGTTGTCCGATGCCGAAGTGAACACCCGTCGCCACCTCGGAGGCCTGCGCGATGAAGACGGAAGCGACCGCGAGATACAAGGTTGAGCCATCGAGATTGAAGGAGTAGCCCATGGGCAGGACAAAGCCGACGATCCCGCGCGGCACGCCGAAACGTTCCATGCGCGCGAAGGCGTCAGGCAATGCGGCCTCACTGTTCGCCGTGGCAAAAGCGAGGATGAAGGGATCGCGCACCGCGCGGATGAAAGGTTTCAACGGAATTTTTACGAGCCAGATCACGCCGCCAAGCACGACCACGACGAATACCGCCAGCGCCAAGTAAAGCGTCATCAGCAAGAGACCCAGGCCCAACAATGATTTCAGCCCCTGTTGCCCCACGGTCACCGCTATCGCCGAGCCGACACCGAAAGGCGCGAAGGTCATGATCAGTCCCGCGAACTTGAACATCACCTGCCGCAGACTGTCGCACCAAAGCAGGATCGGTTTTCCGGCTTCGCCCGCTGCGGAAATGGCCAGGGCAAAGATGACCGAGAACGCGACGATCTCCAACACGTCACCGCGCGCCATGGCGTCGATCACACTCTTGGGAAAAATATGGAGGATCGTCTCAATCACCGTGAGCGGTTTGTTCTGCGCCATGGCGCTCACACTCCCGGCATCCGCGGGCAGGATCGCACCCGCGCCAGGTTTTAGAAGATTGACCATGAGCAGCCCCACGGCGAGCGCGAGTGCCGTCAAGACCTCAAAATAGATCAGCGCCTTGACCCCAATGCGCCCGACTTTCTTCATGTCCTCATGCCCGGCAATCCCCTGCACGATGCTGGCAAAAATCAGTGGTGCGATCATCATCTGGATCAGGTGGAGAAAGATATCGCGCACCAACCCGACCCAGGCGAGAAATCCGGCGAGATCGGCATGCGCCTTCTCGGCCGCAACGGGCGCGGACGAGGCGTCAATCCCACCCAGATAGAACTCACGCGCGGCCCAGCCGAGAATCGTACCCAGCACCAGGCCAAGCACCATCTGCTTGCCGAGCGTCAGGTGATACCAGCGCTTAGGGGCTTCCGGTACAGGGGCGGTTTCCATCTGCGCCAGAGTGAAGCGGAACAAGCAGCGCGACAAGGCTGTTTGTATCTTGGCGAAGGTTCTGCATTGCAAACGAAGCTGAATCTAGAAAAGGTCGACGGTTCTAGCCCCCCTATAAGAGACCTGCGCCAAGTCACTATTTTAGAAACTTCGTCATCCTGAGCTTGTCGAAGGATCAGCCTCCGGAGCTCACCCGTATTTCACGCATCAGGTTCGATGGCAAAATTCCTTGTCAGCGCGTTTCGATCCGAACATCTATTGAGAAATGAGTCGATCACCGGGAGCTGATCCTTCGACAAGCTCAGGATGACAGATTTTTGTGTCGAGCGAATTTTGCTGAGATCTTCTCAAAGATCAGCCCGGCACCATCTCGCCGGTCGTCCGCGAAACGGTGACCATGACCGAGAGCCGTTGCCGCTTGGCACCCTTGAAAACTCCGCGCAAGGGGGGGACATCGTGGTAGTCCCGACCAATGCCGATCTGCACATGCCGTTCGCCTTCAAGCATGTCGTTGGTCGGATCAATCCCCACCCAAATGCCGCTCGGCAGATAAACCTCCACCCATGCGTGACTGGCCGTGGCGCCCACCAGCGCATCCGTTCCGCGAACCGACTCGGTCTCCAAGTACCCGCTGACGTAACGGGCGGGAAGCCCGGCGCACCGGATGATCGCTATCATTAGGTGGGCAAAATCCTGACAAACGCCCTGCCGTTTTTGCAGCACATCTTTCAACGGCGTTCGCACGTCCGTTACCCCGGGCATGTAGGTGAAGGTCTCGTAAATGTAGGATGAGAGCCCAAGAATCGATTCAGAAAAGGAACCGCTGCTCGGGAGTTGCTGCTTGGCCAGTGCTTCCAGCTCCGGCGTGATCGGCGCATGCATGGAAGGCATGAGGAAATCGAAAAGCTCCCTCCGTTGCGGCCAGTTCAGGCGCACCGCCTCGCTGACAGAAAGATCAAGCCCCCGCAAGGCATCCTTGTGAGGCAGCGTCTCCACCGTGCTGCGGGAGGTCACGGTCAGGCATTTGTGCCGGTAGGGCACCGAAAGACACTCCACCGTGTTGTCGTAGTAATCGGTAAATTCCTCCAGCGCCGCGCGGGGGGTCACTTCGGTGACGTGGTGATGGACAATCTGGCGGTTGTGCTGGCGGGGCCGAACGCGCAGTTCGGTAAAGGACTCAATGGCCGGGGCCGAGTATTCGTAAGCAGTCGTGTGGACAATATTAAAAATCATCGCGAACTCGAGAGGTCAAAAAGTTCAGGCTCCCGGAAGACCACTTGGTGATCCAGGTAATGATCCGAGATGAGCACGTTGAAATCGAGCACCAGTTCCTTGAGTTCGGACAATTTCTGCGGGAACTCCGGCGCAGGCACATCGGACAGGTCATCCGTTCCCAGGAAAGGGGAAACGCCATCGGCGGCGTTGGGGAAATAAGTGGCCATGTCGATAAAGTTCAATTCAGTGATCACGCGGCTGCAGTGCTTGAGCGGCGCATCCGATCCCTTGGCGGGACGATCACCCAGCGTAGCGGTGAGAGCACGTCGCATGCCTTCCAGGCAGAAGAGGGCGGAGCGGGGAAATTCCTGGTCTTGCAGGAGCAAGCGTGCCACCCGGGCCGCAACCGGTCGCGCGTGATAGAGACTCCGGTAGGCGTATTGTCCCGCGAGCATTTGCAGGAGAAGATCAAGATTGGAGCTGCTGACCGAGCCGATCCGCGAAACGCCCCCGATCTCGGGCGCAACCACTTCCTTGAGCGTCAGGATCGTCATGAGGCTACGCTCCGCATAAACGCCCAGTTGCCAGAAATGCCAGGCATCGTTGTGGAGCATGTGCTTTTCCAGCGCACCCGTCAGCTCATCAAGCTGGGAAATTACCCCTTGGTGCAGCGAGCGATCATCCAGGATCAGCTTGACCTGTTCCGTGGAACTTTGCTCCGCGTAGAGCGCGATTTCCAAGTAGAGATGATTCAGGACCGACCAGACTTCCGGCGGGAAATGCTCCCGGATATTTTCGGCATTCTGTCGACACGACAGGAGTGACGAGAGCACCGAGCCGGGGTGATTCCGGTCGAGAAGGAAATAAAAGGGCACCTCGCGCGCCATGACCTGATTGCGAATAGGCTTGAGGAAGAAATCCGGCGTGTGTCCACTGACGGCAGCCATCGCAGCCCAGAGGGGCTGACGCAACCGCGAGGCCGGGCTGTCATTCAGGGGCCAGGGCTGCGTCTGGACAATCCGCAGGATGCGCGTGGTGACTTCAGCCCGCTCCGCATATCGTCCCATCCAGAAGAGCGATTCGGCCACACGGCTCGTCAGGCGCAACCGCTTCGGGGCTTCTTCCGCCTGGGCATGAACCACCGTTGGGGCGTTCGGCACGCTCCGTAAAATCCAAACGTCCTTGATCCGGTCCGCCGATTGTCCGGCGGACAAAGCCAGGGACGATGTGGCTCCCGTCCAGGCGAGCGCGCAGGGAGAGACCCGGTCATGCCCTAATCCAAAGGCCCGCACGGTGACAGGCTGCGAACGAGAACCACTCGATGTCCAACAGGGGTAACTCATCTGCGTGGGAATCCGCTGCGCGACATATTCGCTGGGGGACGATTCGACCTCCTGCCAGAACCGGTTCCAGTCATGGGCGGGCATGTGTCGCAACACCCATTCGTGAGAAGGGCCCTGCTTCCAGGCATGGCGGATGACATAAGCATCCCGGTTATCGGCGACCTGTTCCCGCAAATCGATGTCCCGCAACTCAAGAATCTGCGGCGACGCCAGCAGCGGTTTCTCGCCCGTGTAGTATTCGATGATCTGTGGGAGATGCGCCGCGAGGGCGCGATTATTGGCCAGGTCGGATCCGAGCCCGTTCGCCACGGCAAGCGTGCCCTTGCGGACACAGGAGAGCAATCCCGGCACGCCATAGCGGCTGCCCGGATCGAAAATCACCGGATCGAGCAACGAAGTCGATAGCCGCCGCAAGATCACATCCACCGGTTCAACGCCCGCGATCGTCTTGAGAAAAAGCCGGCTGTCGAGCACAACGAGATCGCTTCCTTGAACGATGGAAACACCCATCTGCCGGGCCAGCGCCGCGTGATCCAGGTAGTATTCGTCACTGCTACCCTGCGCCAATAGCACCGCACGGGCGCGGCCATCCGGCAGACGGACCAATTCCTGCAAAAGGTCCATGACCTGGGAGGAAAAATCCTCGATCGGCAAGACTTCGAAGCCTTCCATTAAATGAGAAGCCACCTGCCGCATGGCCTGACGTTTCTTCAGCGCAAAACTTGCCCCTTCGGCCACGCCGAGATGATCCTCCACGACCAGCCATTGCCCACGTGCGTCCTGTTGCAGATCAAAGGCGGTCAGTTGGAGATAGCTGGATGTCACTCCCGGCAATCGCGCACAACCGCGGTGAAAATTGGGGTCCGCGTAGACGATCTCGTAGGGCACGACGGACGATTTCAGGATTTCTTGGCCACTATAAACATCGCGCAGGAAAAGATTCCAGGCACGGACGCGCTGGCTTAACCCGGCCTCAATCCGCGCCCATTCGTCTCCCCCAATCACCAACGGCATGAGATCGAATCCACTATCGGAAGATCGATCTGCGTGGGAGGGGTCTTTCGGCCCGAGGTAAGTTCCCTCCTCTTCGCGCAACTCCTCGGCCAGGGAAAAAATCCGGTCGAGATGTTCCAACGACATCGTTCCCAACGACTTCTGTACTTGCGAGACCACCTGCGAGGCGGGCGATTCAGGTTTCTGACTTTGCCACTGTCCCTGGCCACCCGGTGCGGCACTGTACATGGAAGATGAGAAAGTCGTCGAAGACATGAGTATTGAAGTTGCCCGACACATCTTTTTCACGCAAGGACAGAGACATAACGGTCGGGTTTCTGCCTCCTAAAAGAATAATAGCAATTTCCGTTCTCCAAAGTCATTTCATCAAGCTAAATGACCTGACAAGGGAGATTTGCCTCGGATTTTGGTTATTTGGAGAGTGAATCGAGCTTTTTATCGATCGTCTCCTTGGCCTTCTCACCCTCAACCTTGGCCTTTTCGGACAGCTCCTTGGCCTCGGGCAGAAAATAACTCGTACCTAGATAGCCGTAAAACGCGATCACCTCGTGTCCGATGCCCAACAGATCGGCCTTGTCGAATTGTCCGACATGGGCTTGCTCGATTTGCGTCACCCCGGCCAGTTTAAGCGCCAGCTTCCAACGCGTCATCTGATAGTATTGGGTCACCAGCATGACGGAATCGGGCCGGTTCTCTTTTAAAAACCTGGCCCAATGGCGCGCGACCTTCTGCGTATCGGCTCCCCAATCGGTGATTGCAGTGTCTTCGACATAGCCGGTGATCGCGCTGGAAGGAATTCCATGTTCCTCGAGATAGCGCACCATCATGGAGGCTTCATCGTATCCTTCGAGCTTCCCTCCACCGCTGATGAGAAGGTGCGAGACCTGGTCAGCCCGATACAGCTCAATGGCGCGGTCAAGTCGGGCTTTGACCAAGGGGCCGGGAGCTCCGGTTTCAACATCCTCATGTCCCGGCACCAGCGCAAAATCCGCGCGCTGCCCGACGTCGGTCGAGCCATCATAAACCATCCAGATCGCCGTCAGCACCAGGACAACCAGAGCAAAACCGACCAGGGAAAAGAGTAACCGAAAAAGACCTCGGATCATATGTATCTGCAACTTGCCCCAAAGCCCCTCGCTGCGCCAGTGGAGATTACTTCCAAAGCTGGATAGGTTGTGCCCGGACGCCGGAATTGTTCCAAATCATTTCCCCTTCCCCGCTTTCCTGCTTTCATCACTTGCTGTTAAAACGTGACGAACCCCGGTTGCCTCCTTCACTCGTGAATCTTTCGCTTTTCCATCGCCGCTGCTGCCTCATTGCCTTTCTGGTGGGCGTGGCCGTGAAACTCGGGCTGATCTGGACCGCGCAGATCGCCGATGCCACCGACGATCCACACGAGTACATGCTTCAGATTCTTTATCCCCCGAATGGCGGGCTCACCTACCCACCGGGCACGGGAATCATCGGGCGTCTGTTTTTTAATCTGGGTATTCCTTACCGTCTCGGGATCGAGGTCAGCTTTCTCTTCGCCACCACCTTGGTTCTTCGCGCCCTCTTTACCTGGCCCTGGCAAAGCTATCTAGCGCTGGGTCTCTTCCTGCTCACCATTTTTGATCCCGTCTACGTGGAGCTCTTTTCCCACCTCTATTCCGATCCTGTCTGGCTGATTGAAACCTTGTTGGGTGCTTCATGTCTCGTCCTCGCGTTCCGCCACGAAGACGAACTCGATTGGAAAGCCCTTGTCCTCGCGCTCTGCTTTTTTGGGCTGGCCATGGTCACCCGCAGCGTCGCGGTTCCGCTGCTGCTCAGCACGATTCTGTATGCGCTGCTCGCGCTGGCCCTGTTGCTCGTCAAGTTCCGCTCCGCCCGGCTGAAGCGAAGTCTCGACCTCCTCGCCTTCACTATTCCGACCCTCGTCATGGGCATCTTCCTCATCTACCTGGGCGTCTGCCGCTACAATCTCACCCACCACGGTTATGCGGGCATTTCGTATATCGACAGCAGCGAATACAAGCGTTTCTACCTCTGTCTTCAATCCGTTGGCGAACCGGACGGCGAAAGATATTTCCCCATCGACGAGAACCGCCGGCAACTCATCGCGAAGGCCGGTCCCCACTCACAGTGGTTTGTCCAACAGCTCGACACCAACACTGTTTACCAGGAAGCGGGCCGCAAGAATTACGGTAAATATGATATCCCCGCCGGATGGTTTCACTGGGCCGCCTTCACGGCCTCGATGGATCCGGCCAAGGGCGATTACATGACCTCCTTCGCCCTGTTCAAAAGCATTGAGGACGAAATTGCCGCAGCGGATCGAGATGGCCTCATCAAGGTTCGCCCGATCCTTTCCCTGCCCGACAGCCGGATTCCGATTGTCGCGGGAGCCTTTCCCAGCGGCATGAGCCATACCCTCCGGCAACTTATCCACGAACCCCGATTTCTATCGTCCGATGTTCCCCCTCTGCGCTACGACAACCCCGATTTTACCAAGGCTCTCACCCGTCCGCAGGTCAAGGATTTGACCTCCTATGTGCTGGTTGAAAACGTTGGGCGGGACTTATTCTGGGAAAATTTGAGGGGGATTTATTCCCTCATCTATACCCGCGCGACCATCGGTCTCTTTTTCTTGTCCATTCTGGGCTTCATCAGCGTTCTGTTCTTGAGATGGAGCGCGTTCGAGGAATTTCCCATGATCTTCGTGGCACGCCTTTTCCTCACCGTTCTGTTTGGCGTTCATCTCTTTTGGTACGCCCTCTTCGATGCCTCCGGCATGCCGGTAACGGCCCGCTATATGGTTCTCAACCATCTGCTCCTTGTCCCCCTCATCTGCTTCTATTTCTCCGCTGCTATCAGGCTCTTCAAACATAATCGTTTAGCTGACTCGTCAGATGTTTCCCTGTAGCGGCGGTCTATGACCGTCGTGCCTATTGC
>CAIPBM010000027.1 GCA_903863295.1 uncultured Verrucomicrobiota bacterium
AACGGGATCGAACTCGCGACCCTCTACGTCCAAAATGGACTCATCCTGCATGCAACCTCCGGGGCCAGAAATGGCCGAGAGGCGGTGGAGCATGCCCTGCATTTGACCAATGCCACCCATGAGTGGATCAAGGGCATCCAGCCGCCCGGTTCTGAGTCGAATATCCGCTGCAGTATCAAGGAATTCGTTTACACCCAAGAGGTCTTGCAAGGCACCAAAATGACCCAGACCGGAAAGATTTCGACCAAACCGGTCAACGCCTCCAATGAGCCCAAATATAAGTACTTTCTTATACCCGAGGATCAACCCACTACCCGGCTTTACCTCACCCGGACGGCCACCGTCCTGGGCCGGGACAAATCGTCGGATTTGGTTTTGGACGATCACAATGTGTCGGGTCGGCACTGCATTCTTGATGTGCAGAGCCGGGGACTTTTCATCCTTGATCTCGACTCGACCAACGGCACCTACGTCAACGGCGTATTCGTTCGCGATGGCTATGTCAACCCAGGCGACATCCTGGAGCTCGGCGAATATCGCCTGACCGTGAATCGTGAATTGCCCAAGTAGGTTTCGACAGCCTTTGACCACGTCCTCGGTTAAAGATCGTCTTAAGTGGAGATCAACGAGGCAATCGAGCCTCACATCGTCTTGCGTAGGCTGACCAGCTCCTGGTCAAAGTCGTCCAGGTTGATGCTGCCGACGCGCGGGTATTCAATATTGAGAATGACGTAGACCGCGCCCGCCATCAGCGTGGCAAAGACGAGGGTCACCAGCCAGTCGCGCTTTTGCTGGATGCCCATGATGTAGCCCGACATGAACGAGCCGATCAACGCCAGGACGACCAGTGATTGCCAAATCACGCGGGGAGGATGAAATTTCATCCCCAGCCGCTGGTTCTCGGAGGCATCGATCATTTTTAAAATCGCCGTTGGCACCTGATCCGCCATCGATTGTCCGGCCGCATCGGTCGCCCGGGTGGCGGCAAGCGAGGCCTGCCAGAGCTGGTTGCTCAACTCGGCCTGGGCTGCAACCTTTTGCTCGAAGCCTTGGGTGTCCGCCATGTTTTGGTAGAGCGCCAGGCGATGATCCACGTAGCTGAGAAAAAGCTGGCGAACGGCGGGCTGCTGCTCCTTCTGCAAAAAATCGAGCGACCGGTAGGCATCGGCAATCGCGCGCACTTCATCCACAATCAAATGCCGACGATCATCAAACCGGTTGGCCGCGCCCGAGAACGTAAACGCGATGAGCAGGGCCAGCAGCCCGAAAATGGCGCCGATGAGCGTTTTGTCATCGGAGAGCTCGGTCGTCGTTGCCTTGGCAAACGCAAAAGTCCCCGTCCGCCAGCCGATTTCCACCATGGCGACCATCAGCACCAGGAGCACCGGTGGAAGAAAACCCGATTCAAAAAGATGAAGCCTCAGGTTGTCGCTCATGGAATGTTGTAAGTGATGATACTGACTGGGGCAAGAGAATAGCCCCTCGGAAGGCGCTTGGGCCTATCGTTTCTGGGCGAACCCACTCATAGGTGCAATTTTATGGTAATTATTGCCAATAAATTGCGTTTTTATTCGCAACATTATGCCGTGGTTATGGTTCATGAAGAATGCGCTTGTCTCTTCGTATCAGCCCCCTCGTGAAATCTGCTTGTCTCGGTCTCGCTCTCGGTTTTCTGGGATATACCCACCCGCTATTCGGCGCCGATCTTCTCCCGGACGACTACCCCGGTTTGCGCGGGCCGGACGGCAAGTTGATTCCCACCGTCTCCGCTTATCTTGGCAAGGATCTGCAGTCTTACGATCTACCCGTCGACCAAGCGATGATCCAGCGCCACAACAACTTCGGTTACACTCCGGAAGAAATTCAAAAATACTTCACCGTCCCGCTTCATCTGACGCTGGATGAAACCGGCATGGACAAGAGCTTCTTTAAGCCCGTTCCAAAGCCGGGCGTCCATCCCCGCGTCATCTTCAATCCTGAGGATGTACCCCTGATCAAGGACCGCTTGGCCAAGACCCAGGCGGGACAGGCGGTCTATGCGGCGATATTGGCCCATATCCAGGATGTGTTGACCGGGCCCAAGGCCCAGTTTGGCAAGGAATACGACGCCCTTGCGGTGGGCGATCCGAAGACCATCGACATGTATACGCTCAGTTACAACGACCTGCGGATCAAATACCCCAACGACACCTTCCCTCAACCCGATCCCAAGACCAACCCGAAGGGCGATCAGCCGCTGAAGCTCGATGGGACGATCGGCTTCACCACGATGTATGAAGCGTTCCGCTGTCTGATCGACCAGGACGCCGTGGGGGGCAAGAAGGTTGCGGCGGTGATTACCTCGCTCTCGAAAATTTCCGACGTCCAGTTGACCGCGATTTTTGCCAAGGCCAAACCGGAAGAAAAGAACGACTTCCGCGTCACCGGGCTGGGACCGTCGTACCAGGGCACGCTCGGGCTCGACTATGACTTTGCTTACAACTTCATGACCGACGAGCAGCGTGGAATCGTCCGCGGCTTCCTCGCCCATTGCACCAACGGGATTACTACCCAGGCGGCTGAGACCCTGCGCACCTTGCATTGTGGCTCCAGCAACTGGATCTCCTGGTCGTGCCGCTTTCTTTTCCCCATCTGCGCGATCGAGGGTGAGCCGGGGTATGATCCCCAGGCTTATAAAAATGCCTCCACCGCCCAGCTCAATTATATCCACGCCATCTTTCCTTCCGGTGAAGGTTTTGAGGGTTGGGGCAAATCCTTCATGTTCCTGGAACACCTCACCATCATGGCCAAGCGGGGTCAGAACATCATCGGTAGCACCAAGATTCGAGCCGCCTTTAATGACTATTACCCCGCGTCGCTCAATCCCTGGGGAAACGGTTTCACTTTCTGCGATTCGCTGGCCGGATCGGGCGGCAAGATTGCCCGCAATGCCGATGTGATGATGTACCACGCGTTTTTCCCCAACGATGTGGCCGGGGATTTCATCTACCGGAACCAGATCGACGGCACCTACAAGAGTGATCAACTGACCAACATCAACACGCACCATCCCTTCTCCGTCATGGACTCGCTTTGTTGCGCCATCTTCGCCGCCGATTTCGACCCGGCGACCACTTGGGATGAGGAGCACGCCAAGTTTTCCCAGGGTCGCCCCCTGACCTACTTTGGCGAGGAGACCGGCAATCTCATCACCCGCTCAACCTGGGACAAGGACGCCCTCTACCTCAATTATCTAACGCGGACCATTCCCGGCGGACACCAATACTCGGACCGTTCCCACTTCAGCCTCTACGGCAACGGCCGGTTCTGGAGCATCTACCATTTCTTCCGCCAGGTGGACGTGCAATATCTGCCGAAGAACCGCTCTGTCTTGCTGGCGGATGACGCGGGTCCCTCCGTGCTCGAGGCCCGGTGTGCCGACTTACAGGATAAGCCGCTGGCGACCTTCACCGCGACCGATCTCAAGAAAACCTGGGATTACCAGGACGCCGGCATCGTCAAGCCGCCGCAGGGGACGGAGATCATCGCGAATCCGTTTACCTATAACGATTTTCGCCTGCACAAATCGCCCCACTCGTGGATGGATTATCCGATCGCGTTCCTGCCGAACTGGTACACCTCGGCCAAGCCGGAGGAAAAGGACACGAAGCGTTTCTACAAGAAATACGACGTGAAAAAGGCGTTCCGCACCGCGGGTCTGGTGCGCGGGGCGCATCCCTACGCGCTCATCGTGGATGACCTGCAGCTCGACGACCAGCCCCACGCTTACGATTGGGGCATGATCCTGGCGGATGATCTGGTCATGGGCTCCGTTTCCACCACCAATACGACGCCCGGACAGGCCTCGGCGGACATCGTGCTGAACGAACAACCCAAGCCCGACAAGGCCAACCCGACTCCCGAGACCGACCGGCATCTCCTGGTGCGGGTCCTCTCCGCGACTTCCCTGACTGAGCCCGCCGCCACTGCCAGTTTCTATCCGATTGCCAATCCGCCCAACAAGGATTGGCAGATCAACAAGCTCCACATCACGTCAAACAGCATCAGCCCCGCCTTCAAGATGTTGCTCTTTTCGTACAAAGAAGGTGAAGCCTTGCCGACCACGACCTGGAGCGCGGATCACCAGACCGTGACCGTCCGTTGGCCCGATCAAAGCGATCAGTTGACCTTCACCTCCGGCCAGGATGGCCGCACCCGGATCAAGATCGTCCGCGACGGCAAGGAACTCATGAATCAGCTTTGAAGGAGGTGAAAATGGGGACGGGTCTGATTGCGATTTTTAATCTTTCGAGATGGCTGTCTCTTTTGCCTTTTTTCTACAAATGTCGTTAGGAGGGAAAAACTAAGATTTGTTAGTCTCTCGCAAAATTTAAAACTCGCGCCTAGACTGATTTAACCGATGCCAAAAAAGAAACGAGGATCGATTCGAGCGACAATACAGAAAGCTGCTCTGCCGCTGAAGGAAGAAGCACCACATTACGGCAATGGCCATAACGGCACTACTAAAGGACGCAAGCTCCGGTTCATTGACCTGTTCTGTGGTATTGGGGAATTTCGCTTTGCCTTTGAACGTGCGGGCGCCCAGTGCGTCTTCTCCAGCGACTGGGATAAATATTCCCAGCTCACCTACGAAGCCAATTTCGGGGAGAAGCCGCATGGCGACATCCACTCAGTAGCAGTAGCGGACATTCCCAAGTTCGACATCCTCTGTGGTGGGTTCCCATGCCAACCGTTCAGCATAGCGGGGGTCTCCAAGAAATTAAGTCTTGGACGAAAGCACGGCTTTGACGATGAGAAGCAGGGCAATTTGTTTTTCTCAATCGCGGATATCCAAAGGCACACAAATTAGTTTAGAGGCTTTCAAAACCTGTTTGCCAAAGCAGCAAACGGGCCCTCAGTAGAAGCTTAGAATGCGCCAGCGATTTACTGCTTTTTGACAGCACGCAGATCGACCAGCGACTTCCAAGCACCGTTAATGATCGGTTCTGGAAGACCAAGCTCCCGCAGAAAAATAATCCAAAGAAGACGCTCCAAGGCATCATTGACCCAGATCATATCCCGCTCGTCGATGAGGCGGGAGGAATCGGTACGGTTTGGATAATGGGTTAGGTAGTTACGTGTGAAAGAAATCCTTTTCGCCATGCCTTCCACATCTTCAAAAAGCTCGCGCGATTCGAGGAGGTAGGCAGAAAAAATGTCGGTCAAGCGTTCATCGAGATACTTGTAGTTCTGCGATTGAATTTTTCGCTTCAGCCATTCCTTAAGTTCCGGCGGTGCATTCTCGAACACAGCTTGGACTCTCCTTCGATGTTCGTCGGGAGGGAGTTGAGCGGAGTCAAATTGGGACGAGCGGGCATGATAGACTTCCAAAGCCTGCACCAAGAATAAAAATGAGGCCTCCAAGTAATTTGAGGCTCGAAATGCAACGGCCCAGAATAGCTCAATGGCTGGCTTGAGTCGCTGGTGTACCTCATACCACCGGGCCAACATTTGCGGAAGATGCTCTTTGATGGCCGAAAAAGGTGCAACCATCCAAGGACCGGGAATATCTCCACCTCGATTGCGTTCCGCGAAGTTGGATCGAATCGTGATCCGTCCTTCCTTTAACGACTCCACACCTTCGGCCTGCGAAAGCTCCCCTAGCACGAAAGGATTATACGAAGCATAACCAACGCTATCCCATTCAAAGCGGTCTCCATGCAGGAGCGAAAAGAAACGGACAATACAAGGAACCCACTCGCGAATAATGTCTCCCAAGGAGCATGGCGTGTTGAATGTCAGCCAAAGCTGGCAACCGGGTTTAAATTCGACCTCGTCCCATGAGTGGGAAACCAAGGTGGTTTGTGTAATACGGAGAAAAACTCCATTATCTCCTAATGGATACTTCAATTCCAAAGTTGGAGGTATGATCCAGTTGAGTCGGTCTCCCTCGGCCTGATGCAGCTTGATGAAGTCTTCTCCGAGCCAGCGATGAAACTTATCCAAGCTAAAGGACACCGACTTCGCCACCGGATCATCCAAGGACTCGACCTCTTGGCCTCTTATGCATAGAGGGGCCACGATCTCATATTCATCGCGCAACTCATTGGCGGCCATCCGCGAACACATGCAACGCATGAGCGTGATCGGATGACCATCACTGTCTTTTCCATAAATAGTCGATTGAATCGGCGGCTCTTTAGTGCCTTCAATGATAGCCTCCATTTTTGTCCGCGCCACAGGGGTCGAAATTTTCAGGCTAATTTCTCCCTGATCGAGAATCAAAGAACCGAAGTGATGCTCCCGTTCACGGCCAAAAATCCACCACTGGCCTACAATGTTTTGGCTATCCTTCACAAAATGAATTACGTGGGCAAACGTCCCTGAAATGGGCAAACGAGTTCTGACTTTTGTTCTGACTCTTGCCCTACGCACGACCAAATCATAAGCAAGTCGTTGATTATCAATTAGAGAGCGGGCGAAGGGAATCGAACCCTCGTGTGTAGCTTGGAAGGCTACCGTTCTACCATTGAACTACGCCCGCGGTAACCGCGTGGTCAACAGCAGCATCTTGTCGGACTGCGCGGAGAAATGCAATTCGGAAGCGGGGCGGGGGCCGCGATTATTTTTTAGCGCAGGAACGATCCGGCATGGGTGCCGATCTCCAGGCGGTAGCGGCCTTGCGGGCGTCGCAGGGTGACGGGGGCGCCAAACGTCGCCGAGAGATGAGCGGAGGTCAGCACCCGGGTCTTCTCGCCGGAGGCCAGCGTTTTGCCGCCGCGCAGCAGCAGCACATGGGTGAAGAGAGGCACGATTTCCTCCACGTGATGGGTGACCAGAACCAGCGTGGGGGCATGCCGCTTTTTCGCCAGCGCGGTGAGGAAATGGAGAAAATCTTTCCGCGCCACGGGATCGAGCCCGGCGCACGGTTCGTCCAGGAAAAGCATCCGCAGCCGCGCCATCAGGGCCCGGCCGATCAGCACCCGCTGCCGCTCGCCTTGGGAAAGATAACGCCACGGCCGGTCGGCGAGGTGACTGGCGCGCACATGACGCAGAATGCGCGAGGCCTCCCGCGCCTCCGCCGTCGCCGCGCGTCGCCAGAAGTTGATCTGCGCCTCGCGACCGGAAAGCACCACGTCCCGCGCCGTCTGCTCCGGCTCAATCTGGTGGCCCAGCGCCGAGCTCACCAGCCCGACCGAGCGCCGGACGTCGCGCCAGTCCGAAGCGCCGAAGCTCGCCGCGCCGATCCGGATTTCGCCGCTGGAGGGCATGAGATACCCGGTCAGCGCGCTGAGAAGCGAGGTCTTCCCGGAACCGTTCGCGCCCAGGATGGCCCAATGTTGACCCTGCTCCACCTGCCAGTTCACCTCATGGAGAATCACCGCCTCCCGCTCCACGCGCAGGTTTTCCACGGCGAAAATGGGCTGCGTCTTTTTCATTTAATCTTCATCTCCGTCTGCAGCGCCCCCGCATACCCCGTCAATTCCGTATAACCCACTCCCTTCACCGGCAACTGGCCGACAGTGCCCGTTGCCGTGCAGGCGCCCTCCCAATAATCGAGCGTCCCCATCTTCGTCAGGTGCAGTTCCTGGTCGGGCATCGCGGGTGAAATCGTCAAATCAGCCTGGTGTCCCGGCACGGTCACGTGCCAGCCCGAGGGATAGACTGCCCCGCTTTTCGAGCTCTTCCACGTCCCGGTTTTCTCGATGGAAAACGTGCCCGGCACCAATCGCTCCGAGGTTCCGTCAGCCTTCACCCAGGTCCCTTCGGAAACCGGATCCATCGCGCCCGATTTGTCCCGCATCGCGTAAAGCATGATCTCCTCGTGATTGTCGAGTTGGAGGCAGAACCAGTCCCAGCCGACCTGATCCTTCCCGAGCAGGCTGGTGCTGAATTCGTGATCAAACCAGCTCAAGCCCGAGACGGTGTAAGTCTCCGCGCCGATGCGCAGTTTCCCATCCGTCGCCAACTGCGGATACGAATAATAATAGGAAGCATCCCCAACGCCGTCCGCCTTGCGGCTGAGGCCTCCGACGCCCTCCAGCACCAGCGGCTTCAGCGGATGCTCCTGAAAGTCGATGGCCATCTCCGCCTCGTTGGCCAGGAGATGATAGGTCTCCCCCGCGCCCTGTTCAATCGACCAGGGCCCGAGGACGACATCCATCCGGTCCGTCGCGGCCTTCGCTTCGCCCAGCGCACCGCGGCTCACCCGCTCGGCGACATGGAACTGATCCTTCGCCAGATCGCTGATCGTGAAGTGGCCGAAGTAGAAATCGCGCACCGCCCATTTGCTCTGGGCCTGGGCGGGCGTGAATTGAAGGCCTTGCCGGAAGATGGTGAGTTGATAGCCGAACTTCCGCTGCTGGGCGGCCTGCAGGTTGCCAGTGAAGTACCACCACTCCGTGCGGAATGGAGGATGGGCGCCGTGATCGCGTGGAAATTGCCATGTCCACGGCCCGATGGCCTGTTGCCATGAATCCGGGGCTGGCGCGGTTGCTGGGTCAGCCTGAACCGGCGCAGAAAAAATCAGGCTCCAGGCGAAGAGAAGAAGAGCGGAAGAAAAGTATCCGGGCAGGGGAGTTCCCCACTTCAGCGGGGGAATCCTGCGGATGGTAGCCAAGGAATTCCGTGGAAAACTGAGGTTTAGAGCACGCTCTCGACCACCTTGGTCACTTGCTTGGGGTCGCTCACGTTGGCCAGCCGCTTGATCTCCTTGCCGCTGGGATCGTAGATGACCACATGGATTTGATCATAGATGCTGTCCCAGCCGAGGGCGTTCAGGGTGGTGCCGTTAAAATCGGGAATGATCGGGGCGGCATTGCTGGAAGCTGAGACGCCGGCCTTCTTCAATCGTGCATTTTCCTTGGTTTCCTCATCCCGGATATGACCGCGAACAATGCTCCGCATGCCCGGAGGTACCCCGCCGCGAAGGTCAACGACCCGGACAAAGGCGAAATCGGAACGGCCCCGGTAAGGATCAAGCGCGAGGGTGAGTTTGCGGGAGTCGTCCTCCAAGTCGGGATTCGTATAGAGCACCACGGTGTAATGCCCGGTGCCATTGACCGTCACCGACTTGCCATTAGCGTCTTGACCGCTGATGCTCGTCGCGGCGCCGGCCCGGCTGAGGTTTGGTATGAGAATTGCCAGAAACGTGGCCATGAGGAGGAAAAAACGCGACAAGGGAATCGCTGTAAAAATACACTGCATAGCCGGGTAGTTTAAATCTCCCGGCTTCAAAATCAAAGCCAATTCCCTTGGGCGACTTTAATCCTTAATCAATTTTATCTTTTAGATTTCGCCCGCTCGCCTTTGCCGCTTATATCGTACTGTGAAAAAATCTGGACCCGTCGCCATTATTGGAGCTGGCCTTTCCGGCCTGAGTTGCGCCCAGTCTCTTCATGCGGCGGGGATAGAAGTTCGCGTTTTTGAAAGCTCGCCCGTGGTCGGTGGAAGGTGCGCGACGCGTCTCTGGCAGGGGCATCTGGTCGATCTCGGCGTCCAGTATTTCACCGCGCAATCGACCGAATTCAAAAAAGAACTGCTCAACCGCCTGCGTCAGTTCCGCCCCATCATTTCGCCCATTCTGGATCGCGATGACAAGGTGGTCACGAGCGAGGCCGGTCCCCGTTTTTACGTCCTGCAGGGGAACAACTATTTTGCCCATGTTCTTTCGCATGGACTCGACCTTCGCGTGAATACTCCGGTGGAAAGTCTTTCCTTTTCGTCAACGGGTGTCGATTGCCTTGGTGGTACCTACCGGGCCGTGGTCAGTTCGCTGCCTAGCCCGCTCTCCGCGCGACTGCTCGGCTTGAGCAAGCCCTCCGTTGAATACGATTCATGTTTGACGGCGTTGCTCGAATATACCGGATCGGGCGTTGGCAACTCGCGCCAATCCTACGCCCGCTTGTTGCCGGAGGATCAAGCGCCGTTGATGGCGAGCTACTGTGAGAACAACAAAGTCGGGCGCATCATCGGCGACAAGACGGTCTTTGTCGTTCACGCCTCCCCGCGATTCAGCCGTGAGCACGCCAGTTCGCCCCCGGAAAAATATCTTCCGCTTCTGGCCCGGGCTAACGAACAGCTCTGGCACATACCCGAGGGCCAACTCACCGCCAGCTTTGGGCATCGCTGGACCTATGCCCGTCCTCTCGATCTCAAACCCCGCTCGGTCAGTTTGCCGAAGGGAGCCTTCGTCTGCGGAGATTCCCATGCCGATTCCACCGTGGAAAGTGTCTGGCTGGATGGTCGTCAAACGGCCAAGGATGTTTTGACTTACCTTTCGGGTTAAGAATGCCAAACCCAATTTAGTAATTGGGTCCGTCTTTCCCCTCAAAACAACGGCTTCCTCAACTGCGCCAGGCCAATGGCCAAAACGAAAAGTAAATAGCTCAGCAGCAAGCCCACCATGAGATAGGCCGGGGAAAAGGCCGCCGCGAAAACGGTTACACCCGCGACCAAACCACTGATGATCTGCATGCCCAGGAGCGGAATCATCATGATCGGATCGGCCAGCAACTTCGGGCGCTGGCCCACCTTCACCGGCGAGGCGAAGGTTTCCCCGCAAAGACTCGACGCGATGCCCAGGGGAATACCGCCGAAAAGCACGGCCGCCGCCAGCAGATCTTCATCCGCCAGAAACAAGGCCACCCCCACGATCAGCGCAGCGCCCAGGGGAATAAGAGAGCCGCTCAGGATCTTCCCGTAGCGAAAAAGTCTTCCTCCATGCGGCGACATGGTCAGAAGATCATCGCATTCCTCGACAGTTCCCGCAGCGATGGTGAACATTCCGGAAAGCACCCCGGCGGCAAAGATGACGAAAAACGCCACGGCCCGGCCCAGGTCATCCCGGCCCAGCACACAGGCGACACCAATCGGCATCAGCGATTGGGCTAGACATTGCACCATCATCATCGGCGTGCGCACGATCAGACGCAGATTTTTGCGCACCTCCAGAAAAAGAATCCCGGAATAAAACGGCGCATCCGCCGTGCCCGGCTTGGCCGAGCCCGCACTCTCGGCCAGATGCTGGGTTCCCTCGATAAAGGCGCGCTCCGTGAGGCGGAGGGTGATCATCGCCAGCGCCGCTGCAAAGGAGAAGATCATCCCGAGGAAAAGTGGATTTCCGGCTGCCGCCCAGGCCATCCAAACCATCGGGGTATGACTCAGCGCGATAAATTGATCCTGCATGGCAGGAGGCATTTGCGCCTGGTCCGCCGTCATGTTCATCTCCGCCACCGAAACGCTGAGGCTGCCTGCGAAAAAAGTGACGCCGAAGATCAAGATAAACGGTACGGCCTGGGAAAGGAAACGGGCGTTGCGAAGACCGAACCAGCGGATCAGTCCAAACGAAAAAAGACCATCAATGCAGGTCACGATGATCGCCATGGCAAACCAGACCGGATAGCCCCAGAGAAAATTGGGATGAAAGCCCAGGACAAAAAGCCGGATATTGATGTAAGGAATAATGATGAAACCATCCACCACGCACGATTGAAGGGCGTTGCCAAAAAGCCGCGCCGCGAGAATGGCCCGCGGCGAAGCCGGTGAACTGAGCAGCAGGTTGCTGTCGTCCTGCTCATGTAAAACCACGAGCGCGCGCACCAGCCCACCGCTCATCATGACGAAAAGCAGAAAGCACCAGACGGAGGTGCTTAAGCCCGCAATCAGCGCGGGTTTGTCATCTGATGGGGACAGCCAGGTGTAGCTGAACAGCGCAAACGCCGCAAAATGGAGGCCGACCATGAACATCAAACCGAAGAGCAGGCCTCCCGTCCGTAGCAATTTATCCCGCCACGTATTTCCCGCCAGATGCTTCCGGATCGCCTGCCGGATATCCACCCAGACCAATCCCGCTCCCGCCCGGAACGAATGGGCCAGCGAACCAGCGGGGGAAGAGGCCACGGCGGCGGAACTCATTCCCGGAATGTAGCGGCGCTTCGTGCCCCTCGCACGAAGAATTCCTTGCCCTGTAGCGGCGGTCTGTGACCCTCGCCGATCTCCCCCAAGACCCGGCAATCATAAATCGCCGCACCAGGCAGAGCGATGAATATCTACCCGTCGATCAGCCAATCATCTTCCACAGAGACTCGTCTCATCTCGCGATATCTCACGTAGCCGAGCGAGAAAATGACCAATAAGTACATCGGTAAAAAGAAGGTGAACACGTGCCGGTCAAAATAGGTGCACCCATTCAACAGCGGCTCTAGCGATTTCAGGAAAGGTGGCACATTTTCCGGCGTATAGTAGCGGTGCACCTCTCCGCCACTCCAAAAGGACGGAACCCATGCGCCAATCGCCAAACCGCCTAAGGCGACCAACCCGATGGCCAGTCCTCCCGTGGCGACGATTCCGACAGCCAGCCCCGCGTTGACGATTCCGCCGAGGCCGAGTCCCGCCCACGCGGCGAGCAGTCCCACGGCAAGACCTCCCGCGCTGAACAAGCCCACGGCAGCGCCGCCAAAGGCAACGACTCCGATGGCCACTCCCCCACAAGCAAAGATGCCCACCGCTCTCGGTCCGATGGCAATCACCCCGCGTGCCGTTCCATGCGAGCGAACATCAATCCACGGAAAGGGATCGCGTAATTTATAACCGATCATCTTGGGCGATCCATGCTGGCGCAAGGCTTCCAGTGTGGCTTCCTCGCGCGGGACGCCGTCGGTGATCAGATCATCCACTTTTTGCAGTAAATGATCTTTTAATTCCTGCCGAAGGGCTTCGGCCTCCGAATCCGGTTTGTTGGCGTAAATCAGGACTCGGTCGAGGTAGCGATCAATGAGACTTTTCATGAAAAAACTCCATGGCGGGTTGTGGGTTGGAAAGAGCCAGGTGTCGAGCGGTCACCAAGCACGGTGGTCATGACTTTTTGCAGGGCGGCCCATTGGAGCCGGTTGTCGGCGAGAGCTTTTTTTCCCTTGGCGGTGATGCGGTAATAACGGCGTTGCCGCCCCGTCTCTCCCGCGCGCCAGGTCGACTGGATCAACTCTCTTTCCTCCAGCCGGTGCAGCACCGGATAGATCGTGCCTTCGCCGGTTTTCAGGACACCGGGCGCCTTGGCATTCAGATCCTGCACCATTTGGTAACCATAGCTGGGGCCATCACTAAGCACCGCCAGCAGCAGCGTGTCCATGTTGCCATCGAGCGTTTTCTTGGAAAGTTTCATGAGCTTGATAGCGTATAGCTTTACAGCATAAGGCTTCGTAAGCAAGCACAAAGATAGTCGATCTAAATTCCGTCATCCTGAGCTCGTCGAAGGATCAGCTCTCACGGATTTGGAAGTCACCTGATCATTTCGAGCATCAATGGAAGCTGATCCTTCGACAAGCTCAGGATGACGGAGCGGAAAATGGTCATTCTTGGCGCGGCCCCATTTCATCGCTAGTCTAAATGAGTGCCCACCTTCTACAAATCGCTGGCCGCTGCCGCCAAGTGTGACGAACCTTTCGCGCTGGGCATTATTACGGAGGTCAAGGGCTCCAGTCCGCAGAAGGTTGGGGCCAAGGCGCTCTTCTATGGCGATGGACGTATCGTCGGGACCATGGGCGGTGGCTGTCTCGAGGCCGAAATCCAGGACCGCGCCCGGCAGTCGCTGCTCACCGGAAAACCCGAGACTTTCGATCTTGTCCTTGATCACGATTTTGGCTGGGACGACGGCTTGATTTGCGGCGGTCGCGTCTTTGGGGTCATCCTTCCGCGCGTTCACGCCGCTGCGTCCATCTGGGCAGACCTCGCCCGGCGCCAGCGCGAGCGCATCTGGGGCCTGACGGAGGATTTTCAGATCGCGTGGGCAGACGAACCTCATGCCGTGGCGAAGAATTGGCGTTACCGCGAAACCGTCACGCCCCCCTGCGCGCTCTGGATTGCCGGGGCCGGTCACATCGCACAGGCCGTAGCGCCTCTCGCGCTGGGTCTCGATTTTACTGTCACCGTTTTTGATGACCGCCCCGCCCTGGCTAATCACCAATTCTTTCCGGCGGACGTCGCGTTGCGCGTGGGCGACTGGGAGAAAATGCTCCAGGAACCGTTCACTGTCCCTGGCACTTTGGGCCTCATCGTTACCCGAGGTCATCGGCACGACGCGCTCGTCTTGCGCCGGTGGATCAACCGCGGTTTCGCCTTTCTTGGCATGATCGGGAGCAAGCGCAAGGCCCGCACCATTCGCGATCATTTCCTCGCCGAAAAAATCGGTAGCGAAGCCGCCCTCGCTGAATTATCGTGTCCGGTGGGCGTGGACATCGCCGCCCAGACCGTGCCGGAAATTGCGATCAGCATCCTTGCTCAATACATCGACCAACGCTCCGCCTATGTCACCCGGAAAAATGCTTCCTCTGCTCCTGCTCAGCTTGTGGACGAGTCTCTCCAGTCAGGCCGAGACGCCCTCTGATTCCACGATCCCTCGCGGCAAATTCGCCGAGCTCCACTCCTGCGAGCTCTTCGCCGGAAGTTGCGTGGTGAATGGCGAGGTTGACCAGGCGGGAAACTATCTCCTGCGCGCCTGGCAATTTGACTCCGGCAGTATCAATGGTGTTCCTCTCCACGGACTCACGGTCGCGCTTTTGGAAAAGGGCGGGAACACGCTCGCCGTTCCGAAAAATCACGCTTCAGATGCCGTCGCTTATCTCCCGCCCGGTCTGACTGCCAACCAGCGCTTGGCACTGCTTTCTTGGGTGAAACAAAATACTTCCGCAACCCTGAATGATGCCCATGTCAAAATCGCCCCAGTCGACGCACAAATCGCGCAGGACCAGACCCGCTGTTCCATCGGAAAAGAGATCGCCTTCACGGGGGGAAAGCCTGCCGAATGCAATGTCGGCGGTTGCGGTGAGATGCTTTGGTACCAGCCCCGCGGCGCGGCCAGTTCCTTCGTCGTCGATCAACTGGACGAATCGAATATCACCGAGCCGCTGCTGTCCCTTCACTGGATGGACCACGGGCGACGCACGCTTTTCGTCGGTCGCTTCGGCGATCCTGAACCCGTCGTGCCCGCCCTCTGCGGTATTTAGGTAGCCGCCGCTGTCCCTAGCGGCGGTCAGTCGAATCTGAAAAGACACCGCCGCTAGGGACAGCGGCGGCTACCTAAGACACATGAACTCTGTCCTCATCGCTCTTCTCGCTGCGGGCGAATCCCGCCGCATGGGCCAGCCCAAGCTTTGCCTGCCTTGGAACGACACATCGGTTCTCGGTCATCTCCTTTCCCAGTGGCGTGAAGCCGGAGCCGAAAAAATTCTCGTCGTTCATCCTCAGGAGCTGCAATCCCCCGTCGTGCTCGAACTTGATCGCCTCAACGTCCCGCCAAACCAGCGTACGCCCACCCTCGCGCCCGAACGCGGCATGATGGGTTCCGTCGTTACCGCCGCGGGCAGGGCAGTCCAGGACCCATCTCTAACCCACCTTGTCATCGCACTCGGAGATCAACCCCACCTTCGCCCGGAAACGCTCCAGAACCTTCTCCTGGCCTGCAAAACCTCTCCAGAAACGATCATTCGCATGATCTTTAACGATAAACCTGGTCATCCGATTGCCCTGCCCTCCCAACTGCTCCCCGATTTAACCCAGACCACCGCCGCAACTTTACGCGATTTCCTCGGTCTACAGAAAACACCGATCCTGGACTTGACCTGCGACGATTCCGGCGTTCTCTTGGACATGGACACACCGGACGACTACGTCCGGGCGATTCAGCTCAACGGCGGCTCATTTCATACCCTTTCATGAAACCCAAGACTCCCGCTTCCGCCTCGGCCCTGGATCGTCGCAGCTTCCTGAAGGGAATCGGCACCAGTGCGGTCGCGGTCGCCTCCGTTCAGGTCGGCGCGATGGCCGACGAAATCAACAAGGCCGCTCCAGCACCCGCGCTTCAGGGCCCCGGCGCTGTCCCGGTTTCCCTCACCATCAATGGCGAGAAAAAAGATTTTCAATTGGAACCACGGGTGACCCTGCTCGACGCCCTCCGCTATTTCAGCCCGCTCACCGGCACTAAGGAAGTCTGCGACCGCGCCACCTGCGGCGCCTGTTCCGTGCTGATTGATGGCAAGCTCACCTACTCATGCATGAAGCTCGCCATCGACGCGCAAGGCCACGAGATCACCACGATCGAGGGCCTCGCCAAGGATGGCCAACTCACCCCCGTGCAGCAGGCCTTCATCGATTGCGATGCGCTGATGTGCGGTTTTTGCACGCCTGGCATGGTCCTGGCCACCACGGCCTTGCTCGCGGAAAATCCAAAGCCGACCGTGGACGACGTCAAACGCGCCTGCTCCGGCAATCTATGCCGGTGCGGAACTTACCCGCACATCCTCAACGCCGCGCTGAAAGCCAGCGGACAGGCCGTCACCGAAACCGTTACCGTCATTCACCATGGCAGCGTGGCCTAATCCCACCCAGGTCATGGGCAAGCCCGCGACGCGGCTTGACGGCCCTGCGAAGGTCACCGGTTCGGCCAAGTACAGCTACGACGTGCAGCCTGACGGCTGGCTCTTTGGCATGATTCTCTGCTCCAAGTGGCCCGCGGCGACCATCACCAAGATCGACCTCACCAAGGCGCAGGGCATGCCCGGGGTCAAAGCCGCCGTCCTCGCGGGCGGCGAGCAGCGCACCGTCCGCTTTTACGGGCAGGAACTGGCCGCGGTCGCCGCGACCACCAAGCAGCAGTGTCTCGATGCCATCCGGGCGATTGAAATCACGGCCACGCCGCTCCCCTTCGTCGTGAAGGAAGACGACGCCATGAAGCCCGATGCGCCGCTCGTCGCCGATGGCCCCAATGTCAGCGATCCCAGCGTGAAAGCGGAAGGGCAGGTCGATGCCGCCATGGCCGCCGCCGCTGCAGTTTGCGAAGGCGAACTTCGCACGCCGGTGCAACTCCACCATGCGCTGGAAACCCACGGCAGCACGGTCTCGTACAAGGACAATCATCTCACTGCGTGGACGTCCACCCAAGGTGTTTTCAGCGTGCGCGACGCCTTCGCCGGGGCGATGCAGATGCCGCAGTCGAACATCGAAGTCATCTGCGATTACATGGGCGGCGGTTTCGGTGCCAAGTTCGGTGCGGGTGTCCATGGAGGCCTCGCCGCGAAGCTTTCCCAGGCTGCGGGCGCGCCGGTCAAAGTGATGCTCACCCGCTTGCAGGAAGGTCTCTCCGCCGGCAATCGCCCCTCCTCGATCCAGAAGATCAAGTTCGGCGCGGACAAGGACGGCAAGCTCGTCGCCGCCACGGTGGAAAACCATGGCTCGCCCGGCATCAGCGGCAGTCGCAAGACGGCGGGCGGCGGCGGCGGCGCGAACATCGCCACGCCGTATCTCTATCATTTCCCCAACATCAACGTGCAGCAGTACGGGGTTCTAATGAACACCGGTCCTGCCAGTGCCTTCCGCGCACCGGGACATCCACCCGCATCTTTCGGCACCGAGTCGATGATGGATGAACTCGCTGTGAAGCTCGGGATGGACCCACTCCAGTTTCGGCTCCTCAACGATGATAATCCCGTCCGCCAGCGCGAGTACAAGGAAGGCGCCGAGCGTTTCGGCTGGGCCACGAAATACCAGAAGCCCGGCAGCAGTCCCGGTCCGGTCAAGACCGGCGTCGGTTGCGCGGGTGGCGGCTGGGGCGGCGGCGGCAAAGGCAGCGAGGCCGAGGCGCAGATCAATCCCGACGGCACGGTGGAAGTCCGCTGCGGTACGCAGGATCTCGGCACCGGCTCGCGCACCCTCGTGGCCATTGTGGCGGCGGAAGCTTTTGGGCTCAAACCGGAGCAGATCAAGGTCAAGATCGGCGATACCAATCTTCCTTTCTCCGGCGGCAGCGGCGGCAGCAGCACCAGCGCCTCGGTTTCTCCCGCGATTTGGGACGCCTGCCAGAACGCACTCGCCGCATTGCAACAGCAGACCGGCGTGCCCGATGCCCGCGGCGCGAACTGGTTCGATACCTGCAAGAAGCTTGGCATCAATCCGCTTTCGGCCCGGGGCAAATGGCAGGAGGGCCTTTCCGGTTCCGGCGCGGGCGGCGTGAACTTCGCCGAGGTGGAGGTCGATACTGAGACCGGGTTTATCCGTATCAAAAAAATCGTCGCGGTGCATGACTGCGGCCTCATCGTTAATCCGCTCACCACGCGCAGCCAAATCAACGGCGGCGTGCTGTGCGGTATCGGTTACGCGCTTTACGAGGAACGGATCATGGATCGCCAGACCGGCGTGCTTCTCAACACCAGTTTCGATTCTTACAAGATCGCCAACATCGCCGATTGCCCCGACATCGACGTCATCCTCATCGACTTGCCTGAGCGCGGCGTCATCGGCATCGGCGAACCGGCGGTGATTCCTCCCGCGGGCGCCATCGCCAACGCGGTGGCGAATGCCATCGGCGTGCGTATCCACAGCCTGCCCATCACCCCGGCCAAGGTCCTCGCCGCCCTCGGTAAAGTCCCGAACATGCCCAGCGTATGAACCGATTTTCTGTCCCAATCCGTCATCCTGAGCTTGTCGAAGGATCAGCCCTCACGGATAAGTGCGTTCATCGGCATACATCGATTTTCTCATCTATTCCCGATCAACTCTCCGATATTCCGAAGGGATTAAATCCTACAGCCCAGGGTTGGACTCGCTTGGGAGTCCTACCCTGGGTTTGTGTAAATCGGTCCAACCCTGAAAGGGTTGAATCCAGAAGGAAAAAAGATTCCAGAACGCGCGGTGCAACCCCTTCAGGGTTGAATAATCTTTTCTACTTTCCCAGGGTAGCTCGGTCCTCGCAACCCTGGGCTATACCATTGAATCCCCTCGGGATAACCCGCCCATGAACCCCTTCCAATACGCCACTGCCACCACGCCCGACGAAGCCATTTCCCTCGTCGGCAAGAATGGCCGTTATCTCGGCGGCGGCATCGATCTCCTCGACGAGATGAAGGCTTACATCCTTTCGCCGGATGTATTGGTGGATGTGAAGAGCGTTAACCCCCTTCTGGGCGGGAAAGCTAATCCAATTGTTTTTGTTGGACATACTGGAGTGCCGGGATCATCAGTCTGTAATTTGGAAAGTAGTGTGACGATTGCCCAAATGGCCTCAGACGCGAATCTTCAGAAATATTACCCGGGTCTAGTCGAGGCAGCATCTGAAGTTGGTTCGCCTCAAATCCGCAATGTCGCAACTCTGGCCGGAAACCTCCTTCAACATTCCCGCTGTTGGTATTATCGGCAGCCCGATATTGTCTGTTTGAAGCGGGGTGGAAATACTTGTTTCGCTCAGGAAGGAGAGAATAAATATTCTTCTCTTTTCAGTGGGTGCGCATGCATCAGTCCAGTCGTGTCCAATCTGGCAGTTATCTTAACTGCGCTGGATGCGTGGATAAACATTCGCTCTAAGGGCAAAGATCAAAAAATATCGGTGGATATGCTTTATCACAGTGCTTGGCATGAGCCGTTTGCCCATAACTCCTTAAAAGCAGAAACGTTTCTGACCGGAGTAAGCTTACATACGCAGCGCAACCGCAGTGCCTACCGCCAAATCAGCGAAAAGAGTTCCTTCGACTGGGCCCTCGTCAGTTGCGCGGCGGCGGGCAATGTCGCCAATGGTAAGATCACTGATGCCCGCGTCGTTCTCGGCGCCGTCGCGCCGGTGCCCTACATGGTCAAGGAAGCCAACGACTTCCTCGAGGGCAAGCCGCTCACCGACGAGACCGCCTCCAAAGCCGCCGATATCATTCTCAAGGACGCCAAGCCCCTCGCACAAAATGGCTACAAGGTGCCGCTGGCCCATACCCTTATTCGCCGAACCCTCCTCGCGCTCAACTCATGAAGCCCTCGACCGAATCATCCCAGCCCTGCCGTCACCTACGGACGAAGCGGATGTACATCCCCGTGCTGGCCGAAGGTGCCCTCGACATCAAGGAGGCGCACAACGACCAGTCCTTCTACTGGTGCAACCGAATCCTCTCCGCGCTCGGGCAGGACGATCTCGGCGTCCATCCCTGCGATTGCCAGCCCGGCCGCGCGTGCCATGAGGGCTAATCCGGGAACCGGTTCCCCTGTAGCGGCGGTCTATGACCGTCGCCCGATTCCATGGAGGGCCCGGCTCCTGCCGGGCCGCAGACTCACTTTAGCAATCCGTCATCCTGAGCCGGTCGAAGGATCAGCGCCCCTGGGTGGTCGAAGAACGCAGGTGACTGCCGGATCAACGGAAGCTGATCCTTCGACCAGCTCAGGATGACAAAAGAGAAGAGCATGCTCGCCCCGGCCCTTCAATCTTTGCCCGCCATCTCCGGCAGCACTCCGCTCGCCCGCGCCGTCGATTACCTGCGAATCTCCGTCACCGACCGCTGCAACGAGCGCTGCCTCTACTGCCTTCCGGAGCAATTCCAGGCCTGGACGCCCCGCGAGGACATCCTCACCTACACCGAAATCCTCGCCATCGTCGAGGTCGCCTTGAAGCGCGGTTTCAAACACTTCCGCGTCACCGGCGGCGAACCTCTCTTGCGCCGGGATATCGATTCCTTTTTGCGCGACCTGATCCAAACCCCCGGCGTCGAAACCGTCCAGCTTTCCACCAACGGCACCCGGCTCGTCGAATTGGGCGAATCCCTTTACGCCGCCGGATTGCGCCGCCTCAACATCAGCCTCGACGCCCTCGATCCGGACCGTTACCGCGCCATCACCCATGGCGAGGTGGGGCCCGTCCTCGCCGGTATTCGCCACGTCAAGGCGCTCGGCTTTACCTCGATCAAGCTCAATGCCGTCCTCATCCGCCACCAGAACGAAGCGGAAATCTGGCCGCTGGTTGAATTCGCCGCGTCGCTGCAAATCCCGATCCGCTTTATCGAGCTCATGCCCGTCAGCCTGACCGAGATGCTGACCGAAAAGAATTTCCTCCCGGTAGGCGAGGCCATGGCGCTGCTTGCGGAAAGGGACAAACTCCTGCCATGGGAGGATAAAATGGGGCACGGCCCGGCAAAATATTACCGGCTCAAAAGGACGGGCGCCGTGGTCGGCTTCATCGGCGCATTAACGAATCTCCATTTCTGCGAGGCCTGCAACAAAGTCCGCCTCACTTCAGATGGCCAGCTCCGTCCCTGCCTGGGACATCATGGCGAGTTTGATCTCAAACCGGCGCTGCGTCCTCAGGTGGATCAAACGAGGTTAAGCGCCTTTCTCGATCAAGCCTTGGCCGAGAAACCGCCGGAACACGCCTTCCGTGACAACTGGCAACCGCACCGGATCATGACGGCCCTCGGTGGCTAAAGATTAAGGCTAAATAATTTAAACCCGACTGTTCAAAAAGCGGGCACGGTCGTCATGAACCGTGACAGTCGCGTTAACGATTCATACGCAGAGAAAGGGAAAAACGAGGCTAAGTCGATTGAAGGGACTTGCTTAAATAAATACTTACGGCCAAACATGGTGATCATTGCCTAGGATGGAATGGGGCTTGCTGATTGGGACGCTACCACTGAGGTAAAGCAAGGCCACAGAGGGGGCTGAATTTAGGAGTGAAATACAACGTGGAGACGAATTATATTAAAAAGATTTGACTCTCTCTTTGTTTTTATACAAGAATGCGTGAAAATAACTGTTAAGGCCCGGAAATAACCTCGTGAAAAAAAAATCACCGCCTTACGCGATCATCGTCGCTGCAATTTTGGGCATTGTCGCTGTTGCCGCCTTTTTCCAATATGAGAAGGCCCATCAAGCAGCCGAAGCCGCCGCCATCAAAAAAGCCCAGGATGATGCCGCTGCCGCCATCGCTGCAGCCAACAGCAAGCCCAACGTCACGGTCACGCCCACGTCGACGAACATGCGTAACGTGCTCTACGCCACTCAGCCTATCGAGCCGGGCCGCGCCATCAGCCCCGGTTTTTTTGAAAAGAAGCCGACTCCCACCGACATCCTGCCCGACGCGTATACGGATGCCACGGACATCGTAGGCTGGTACGCTAGCCGTAAGATCGAAAAAGGTGATCCGCTGACGCCGCGTAATGTTAGCAAAATTTTGCCCTATCTCACCCAGCGCATTTCCCCGGGCATGCGGTCGATTACTTTGCCCGTTTTCAACACGCCGCCCGTCAACGATACTGGCGGTTTTGTCGTGGATGGCGACAAAGTGGATCTTCTTTACACGGTTGGACCTAAAGAGGGTTTAGTCGTGAATACCCAAACGGTGATGCAGAATGTCGACGTACTCTATGTACCCGGTTCACCAGTTAAAACGGAAAAGACGGACGGCGTTAACCCCATAGGGGCTGCCTTGGTCACTTTTGAAGTAACTCCCGAACAGGCTCAAGCCTTGGTCTTCATGTCCCAGATCAAGGAAGGCCATTTCAGTATGATTCTCCGTGCTCGCAAGGACACGAGTGAAATCAAAATCAAGCCCTTCGATTCGCGGGACTACGATTGGTACGATCTGAAGAAAGTTCAGAAGGTCGTCGATAAATCTCAACAACGGGTCAAAGATCTTGCCCAGCAAATTGAAGCTGCAGAGAAAAAACAAGGCCAGGGAACCACGAATGAAACAACGACACCTACTCCATAGTCTGGCCCTTCTCGGATGCCTGCTCGCCTTCGGTTGCGGGTTGGGGCGTGCCCAGGCACCCATTGCGGAAGGGATGGACGTCTATTTTGGCGAGGCGAAACTGCTGACCATCGATGGCCCCATCGATAGTTATTCGGTTACGCCCGAAAAAATCGTCGAGGTCGACAAGTCCGACACCTCGCCCAACCAACTCTCCCTCATCGGGTTGGCCAGCGGTTCGGCGACTTTGACGGTTGTCAGCCACGGGCGGACCTTACTCTACAACATCGGTGTCAGCCCACCCCCTCAGCGGCTTTACATCAATCTTAACGAATCGAAGCGGTTGACCTTCCCGAATCCGATCGACGATACGAGCGTATCCCAGGATGATATTGTCCATATCGTTCAACCCGATACCAATAATAATGTCCTTCTGGTGGAAGCCACCACGGCGGGAAAGACCACGCTGACGGTCTACTGCAAAGGTGAGATTTACCGCTACTTCATTTCTACCCTGGAAAATCGCGGAGCGGATGTGCTGGAGATTGAGAATGCCTTCTCCGCTAAAGGTTATCGCAACCTGACCATCACCTTCGACAAAGACCAGGCGGTCATCGGCGGGTCGGTGCCGACCCAGGAAGAACTTGATGATGCGGTTCGCATCGTCAAGCAGTTCACCGATTTCGTCCAGGTAAAGGCGGAACTCGGTCAAGACAACGCCACTAGCGAGTATACCGAGCAGGAAGCGGTCATCATCAACAATATCCAGCGCATCGCCAATGTTCCGGGATTAACTGTCCGGGTCAAATTCGCCATGCCCTCGGTCGTCACGACCAGCACCAAGACGACTGAGGTGGGCGATTACATCGAACCTGCCACCACCACCACCCCGCAAGGCGGAACGGTTCGTGGCAGCGGATTCGCCCCTCCCACTCAGGCTCCCCAAGGCCCGACTAACAATGGCCCCACCGAACTCAAACCTCTCAAAAACAGTACCGAAGTTATTACTCGCAAGGAAGACACCTCCGTTCCTGAAAAGATTTTTCTCTATGGTGAAATGCAGAATGACTTGGATGAAGCCAAGGTCATCCGCGTCGCTCGCACCTTTTGCCCCTTTATCGTCAATTTTCTCACCGTCAAAGACCCCATCCAAATTCGCACGCAAATCCGGTTCATGCAGCTCCTGGACAACAAGCTGCGTGAGACGGGCTTCACCTGGACCGACGGTCTCGGCGGCTCCAACGGCCCAACCATCACCTTGGGATTCGGTAGTAGCGCCTTGGGTGTCAGCAGCTTGCTCGGCGGCAACCCCTTTGCCTCCGCCTCCGGTTTTACGGCCACCGCCAATGCGGCCGCGGTCATGCATCTCTACGAGACGCTGGGCGTGACCAAGGAGCTTCGCGAATCCGACCTCTTCCTCACCAATGGCCAACCAGGATGGTACTCGGAAGGTGAAGTGAAGACCTACGTGAGCGGTAATACAACGGTCGTCGGCACCGCTACCACCAACACTTCCATTACCACCTCAAGTGTTTTCTTGGGCGTGAACATGGATATCTCTCCGCTCAATCTTGTCGCTGCCGGGAGCACGGAACCTCAGGGGCAACAAGTGCTCGGCATCCAGACCAGCAGTACTACCGGCGTGTCCGTCACGACACCCAACGAAAACACCGCCGATATCGTGGGCAAGGTGGGCGCCATCCAGGGCGGAAATGCTCCCGTGGTAGATAGCACCGTCAAGTACGTGGATGAAAATGGTCTCATTGGCATGAACGTCTCCACTCAGCTCACCGTTCCCGGTAATTTCACCTCCGTGGATAGCGGAGGCACATTAATCACCCTGCCTGATCTTTTTGTCCGCACCACCCGTACCCGCTTGAACCTGCGTGATGGCCAGACTGTGTCGATTGCCGGGTTGATTGACAGCCAGATGGTCAAGAATATCACCGCCATTCCCTTCCTCTCGAGCATTCCGATTTTCAGTAACCTGTTCAAGGGTAAGGACGAAACTTCCACCGAAGCCGAAATTATCGTTCTGGTCACGCCCCACATCGTCCGCATGCGCGATCCCGACAGCGCCCGTTACCCTAAGCCGCTCTATCCTGAGATGCAGACCATGGCCCGGGAATTTGGGGACGTTCCCATCATCAAGCCGGTCCGTTATGATGCCGGTGGTGTTGATCTCCGTCCCGAGGATACACCCAAGGACATGAAGAACGCCGACATCCCTTCCAATTCTCCGCCGACCCCTCGCACCAGTGGGGGTATGCAGTCTCGTCAGCCTGCTGCCTATTCCTCCGCTTCCGCTGCGGCGCCCGCAGTTGACAATGCGGCTTCGTCCCCGGATAGTTCAAGGCAACCGAGCAGCGCCCCTTTGGCCCCCTCCTCGACCCTGCCTTGAAAAATGATTGACGTTCTTCTGGTTCACGACGATGTCGAGCGCTGCGCGGCCATCCGCAGCGCCGTTAAGTCGAACCCGGATCTAAATCTCATCAGCGAAACCCAGACCGGTCGCGAAGGCCTTTTCGCTGCCGCGACCATGCTCACGGGGCATCCCCGCATGCTCATCGTCCGGCTCAACCTGGGAGACATGACGGGTTTCGATTTTATTGCTCAGGTCCGCCAGAAAGCACCCGACATCTACATCATCCCGGCCCTGGAAGGCAGTGAAGGCGGTCAGGTCTGGCAAAATCTGCTCCAGCTTGAGCTTCGGGACGTTTTGGTGGGCCCGATCCCTTCCAGTGAAATCGGCAAAATCCTCGTCACCGCCTCACCCCGGGCCCAGGAGCGCTTCGACCAAAACCGGGCTCCGGCCAGCATTGAGGGAGAGGCCTTTGCCATCACGGTCATATCCGCCCGCGGGGGCCTCGGCAAATCGGTCGTCGCCTCGAATCTGGCCGCCGCCATGGCTCGTCTCAGCGATAGCGTGACCCTGCTCGATTACAGCCTCAACTCCGGTGATTTCGCGGTCATGCTCGATGATGTCCCCCGCAATAACATCATGGACGCCGTCCAGCAGGGAGGGGCCCTCGACGCGGAATATCTCAACAATACCCTCGCTCTCCATCCCCGCCTCCGGTTCCGCTATCTCGCCTCGCCCAATCAGGAATTCGACTCCTCCAGCTTCGATTACAACGTCGGATCCGCCATCATGCAGGCCACCCGGACGCTTAGTCAGTACATCGTCGTTGATACGGGATTGGCCATGGCCGGCCCGACCATTGCCGCCGTCGACAACAGCGACATCATTTTCCTGATCACCAGCCGTGATGTGGCCCGGCTCGTCGCGGCCAAGACGCTGATCAAGTTTCTCAAGAACGACCGGCAGATCACCAACCAAAAGCTCAAAGTCCTGGTCAACCAGGCGGAGATCGGTGCAGAAATCTCGGAAAGCGAGATCGAATCGCTGCTCGAACATCCCGTGGCCGCTTATCTGCCTTGCAACGCGGCCCCTATCACCTTTTCCATCAATAGTGGAGCGCCCATTGTCATTGCGGAGCCGCATCACCCCATTTCGGTCGTCCTCAATAAACTGGCCGAACTCTCCTTCTATCGCTGGCAGGAACGCCCACCCGAAGACCCCAAGGGAACCAAGAAAGGACTCCTCGGAAAAACTTCCCAGCGAGTAGGTGTCAAGTAGGCACTTCCTGTGCTATGATTTCAGATGTGATTCCAAAGCTTCCCGCATATGGCAATCCCTCCTCCCAATTTTAATCGCCCGGTCGCCCCGATTCCGGGAGCCATTCCCCGTCCCGGCGGTGTTCCCTCCCGTCCCCCCGGCGCGGGTGGAATCCCTCCCCGTCCCGGCCTGACCCCTCCGCCCGCCACCCAGGCCCTGCCGACCGTGGCCACCTCGACCTCGGCGCTTCACCCCGCCCAGACATCCGCGCTCACCATGCAGCGCCCGGCCTCCGCCCAGCCGGATGCGGCCCAGGAATTTGTCATGCAGTTCAAGAAGCAACTGCTGCCCTTTCTCGTCCAATCCCTCGACCCCAAATTGCTCGAGCGGGGGAATGAAGGAGCGCTCAAGAAACGCATTGAAGAACTCGTCGACGAACGCTTAACCGCTGACAAAGTCCCGATCGGCCGTCAACTCCGCGTCAAGCTTCTCGGCGATATTATCGACGAAATGGTCGGCTTCGGTCCGCTTGAGCAACTGCTCAAGGACGATACCATCACCGAAATCATGGTGAATGGTCACCAGACGATTTACACCGAGCAAAAAGGACGTCTCACTCTCTCGCCGATCAAGTTCCTCGATGTCGAAAGCTGCCGACGGGTCATTGACAAGATTCTCTCCCCGCTCGGACGCCGCGTGGACGAATCGAGCCCCCTTTGCGATGCCCGCTTGCCCGATGGTTCCCGGGTCAATGTCATCATCCCGCCCCTGGCCCTCAATGGCCCGACCATCACTATCCGTAAATTCAGCAAAAGCCCGCTGACCATGGAAAAGTTGATTGGCTTCAAGGCCCTGTCGCAGAGCATGGCCATGTTTCTCAAGGCCTGCGTCCATTGCACCTTGAACATCGTCATTTCTGGAGGTACCGGCTCAGGTAAAACCACCATGTTGAACGCGCTCTCCTCCTACATTCCGGATGGGGAACGCATCATCACCATTGAGGATGCCGCCGAGCTGAACCTGCAACAGGAACATGTCGTCCGCCTCGAAAGCAAGCCGAAGAATATTGAAGGCAAGGGTGAAGTCTCCATTCGTGAGCTGGTCAAGAACAGCTTGCGGATGCGTCCGGATCGTATCGTCATCGGGGAGTGTCGTGGCGGTGAAGCGCTCGACATGATCCAGGCCATGAACACCGGTCACGATGGTTCACTTACCACAACCCACGCCAATACTCCCCGCGACGCCATCGCGCGGCTGGAAACTCTCGTCATGATGGCCGGCATGGATCTGCCGCAGCTCGCCATCCGCCAGCAGATCGCTGGTGCCGTCCATCTCATCGTCCAGATCAACCGTCTGGCAGACGGCAGCCGCAAATGCGTCGCCATCACCGAGATTCAGGGCATGGAAGGCAACATGGTCACCATGCAGGACGTTTTCAAGTATGAGCAGACCGGCGTCAACCCGGAGGGCAAGATGATCGGTGTCACCCGCGGTTTAGGCATCATCCCGAAGGCCCAGACCAAGTTCAACGCCAACGATCTCAACATCCCGGTCGAAATTTACCAGAGCGTTCTTCACCACAACAACCCCGAGTACCCTTAACCGTTTCCTATCCTCCCACGCATATGGATCCCATGTTATATCTCGTTTGTGCCTGCTTCCTCGCCGGTGCGATCCTGGTGGGTTTTCATTTCCATCAAGGCAAAGCCGCGCCGCAGATGGATCTCCGGGAAAAGCTCAAGAACCTGGCCAAGGATCCGGAAGCGATGGCCCGCGAAATCGAGCTCGGCTCCGAGAGGAAGTCGGTCATGTCCTCCATCGATTTCCGTGCGATTTTTGCCCGGTTTACCGGTCAGACTTACATGGAGAACCTGGAAAAGGAGCTGACACAATGTGATATTCCGCTCAAGCCGGGTGAGTTCCTGGCCGTCCGTTTCGGCGGTTCCGTCCTGGTCTTCTTTGTCGTCTTGCTGGTCTTTCAAAACGTCTACCTGGCCGCAGGATTGGGAGCTCTCTGTCTCGTGCTTCACATCCCGATCCTGGCCCTGAAGCGTTCCATGCGGATTGATAACTTTGTCCTGCAATTGGCCGAGTTTCTGGTTCTGATCACCAATTCGCTCCGTTCCGGCCAGACCTTCCTCCAGGGAGTCGACATTGCGAGCAAAGAATCTCCCAATCCGATCGGCATGGAGTTCCGCTTGCTACTTAAGGAAACCAATCTCGGTGTACCCGTGGAGGCAGCCTTTAATAACATGTTGCAGCGTGTTCCCAGTGAAGATCTTAAAATCGTCATGAGCGCCTTCAGCATCCAGCGCAATGTCGGTGGTAACCTCGCCGATATCATGGATCAAGTGGCCGCCATGATTCGTCAGCGGATCGCCATCCAGGGCCAGATCAAGGTCTTGACCACCCAGGGCAAACTTTCCGGGGCGATTGTCGGCCTCCTTCCCTTCGGTCTCGGCGCCGTGATCGCATTCATCAATTACGATTACATGAGCAAGCTCTGGACTCCCCGCGTAGGTGAAAATCTGGCCCTCACGGATCGCTATCTGGGCCCCATTCTTCTCGCGATTGGCGTCTTCATGGAATTACTGGGCTGCTTCGTCATCTACAAAATCTGCGATATCGAGGTCTAACCTATGGATCCCATGCTTCTCCTTATTTGCGTCTGCGGCTTTGGCGCGGTAATCCTTCTCGGGCTTGCCTTTCACCCGACCCAGGAGACCAGTTCCATCAGCCAGCGGCTCGAAGGATTGAAAGCCGGACAGCAACAGCGTGGCCCAACCTCACTGCGCGACCAGGACGAGATGAGCAAAAGCGCATTTGTCCGCGTGATCCTGCCCTTGATCGATAAACTCTCGAAGTTCTTCAGCCAGTTGACCCCCGTCACCGCTCTTAACAGTGCCAAGCTCTCCATCATGCGCGCTGGCATGGTGGGTAAAGTGACTCCGCTTCAGATCGCCACCCTCTCTTATATCATGATGGTGCTCGTCCCCGTCATGTCGCTTTCTTTCTCGGGTATTCCGACGGAATTGATCTCCAAACCAACGTTCATTCTGGCGATCGGTGCCCTGCTTGGTTACCGGTTGCCGTTCGGTTACGTCCAAGGGAAAGCTGCTGCGCGCCAACACGAAATCCGGAAGGCGCTGCCCTTTACCCTTGATCTCATCTCCATTAGCGTCGAAGCCGGTATGGCTCTCGATGGTGCCATGGCCATTGTCCAGGAAAAATCGACCGGCCCCATGGCGGATGAACTCGGGTTGACCCTGCGAGAGATCCGGCTCGGCAAAGGACGTAACGAAGCGCTTATCGACATGGGCGAGCGGGTTGGACTGGATGAGCTCAAATCATTCGTCACCGCCGTGACCTACATCGCCCGGCTCGGAGGCTCTCTGGTCGATGTTATCCGGATTCAAGCCCAGGCCATGCGCATCAAGCGCCGTCAGCGCGCGGAGGAAAAAGCGATGAAAACCCCGGTCAAAATCATGATCCCGCTGGTTTTGTTCATCTTTCCCTCCATGTTCATTGTTATCCTCGGACCGGCTGGTATTACCATGATCGAGCAAATGTCCATGGTTCCGGGCCACTAACCGCATTTTGGGAAGGTGGTCAAATTGAGGCCTGGCCCGTTTTCAGGGCGCAAAGGTCTTTTAAATGATTTGGAGCCCTTTTTTTCTCATAATCGAGATCTCAATCGACAAAGTGGCCCAATAACTGCAATTTCAGCCCTGAGACGTTCCATGAACCCGGCAACTCCCTTAAACCTTGTCACTGCAAGGACTTTGCCGACAAAGAAGTGTATGAAATCACAACACTTTTTGTCTCCGTACCGCCGTGCCCCGGGGCAAACAACGGTTGAGTTTGCCCTCATTTGCCTTCCCTTCTTCGCCATCCTCTTCGCCATTGTCGATTACGCACAAATCTATTTTTACGAAAACGCGCTCCAAAACGCGATGCGGGAAGCTGCCCGGTTCGCCACTGCGGGCCGCGTGATTCAGCTCACTTATGCTGACGGTTCAACCGTTTACGAGACCAACAACGGTGTTGTCATACCCAAAGCCATTCCCTCAGCCTATGGAGGAGGGGAGGCCTCCCGCAACGAATGCATCCGCTATTGGTTCCTTTCCAATTGCGTGATCCAGATACCTCTCACCAGCATTGGAATCTTCAGCGGAAAAGCGCCGGAAGGGGATCCACCGTCAACCACCACCAACAGCATTGGAAAGCTGACGTTAATGTCGACATATCCCGATCCCAATTCGGGCGATTTAATCACCACGGCGGCCACCCCGGGACCCGGTGCGGCCAATGATTACGTTCAAATTGTCGCCAATTATCAAATCAACACCATCACGCCCCTCTTCGGTTATCTGGGGGGGTACAGCCGCCAGGGCTGGAACAAGTACCCGGTTTATGTCTCGGCGATCGTGAAAAATGAGCCCGCGCTGCTCAATTTTCAGCATACCAATATTTACAGCAGCGAACCGGCCTACATTCCCGGCTCATGAAACCTTCCTCCTACCTCCACAAACTGCGCTTGATCCGGCGCCGGTGCAAAAGCCAGGCGTTTGTCGAGTTCGCGTTCATCCTGCCCATCTTCCTGGTCATGATGATGGGGGTCTTCGATTACAGCTTCATGATCATGCGCATGCAGGTCATGGCCATGGCCGCCCGTGAAGCGGCCAATACCGCCACCCGTCAGGCGGCCGTGGCTGGTATTCCGGTGGGTCTTAATGCTGCCTACACCGCCGCCCGAAGTGTCGGCGTCGATTTCTCGGGTCCTCAGGGTGCCGCCATCATTACTCACGTCTGGTATAACAGCCACGCCACTAACAGCACCACGCCACTTAACACGAACTATGTGCTGGTTTTTGATTCCGCCTATGGAACCAGTGGGAGCGGAGCCGACACCACCAATGCCCTCAGCCCGATTATTACCAATGGCATGGGCGGAATGGGCGGGTTATTTGGCGCTAGCCAGGATTCGCTGTTCAATGAAAGTAGGCTTTTGGCGCCCGATCCCAATAACTTGACGGGACAGCCGTGGCAATCGGCTTTCCGTAAACTTCCGTTTCCGGGCACCGACTTGGTTGACGGTGATACGCGCGGTGTTTACGCCGTTGAGGTCATGTATACCAACGTCTTTATTACGCCGATTGGTAATATGCTCAAGTTTTTGGGCAACCATTCCGGTGGCTTTGTCGCCCCTAATCAGCTCTATGACGCCGCCTTCTTCGGCGTAATCACTGGAACGCCCTCCTCGACCGCTGTTCTTCCGCCTCAAGGAACGATTCCGCCGGGATCCGCCGGTGGTGGTGGAGCTGTGCCCCCGCCTCCTGCTGCTCCCCCCTCACCGCCAGCGCCCCCAGCTCCACCGCCTCCGCCGTCTTCCCCCCCTCCGCCGCCCTCGTCGCCGCCTGCACCTCCGCCGCCCCCTTCTGCTCCGCCAGCGCCACCACCTCCACCGCCGCCGCCTTCTGTTCCGCCGCCCCCGCCGCCGCCACAAACCGGTGCGACCCCGCCGCCGCCCCCTCCTCCACGGCCACCGCCCCCGCCGCCGCCCCCACCTGCCCCGCCGCCGCCGCCACCGCCTCCACCGCCGCCGCCTCCACCGCCACG